>USOZ01000128.1 GCA_900556525.1 uncultured Oscillospiraceae bacterium
TCCCCTCTCGGGTCAGCTTGTTTATTATATCACCTGCGCTTGCTTTTGTCAAGGGATTTTTACATATTTTTTCTTATTTGTGCAAATTTTACTTTTTATGCGTTTATATGCAACAAGTTGTGGTGAAAATCAACAACGCAATTGCAAAAATCACATTATATTATATGCAGCAAGGAAAGTATTGACTTTATTGAAGCCGAATGTTAAAATATATTATAAGAAAGGATGGGTCTGAAATGAAAAAAAGAACTCTCTGCTGTTCATTATTAATGTGCTTTGTGGCAGGACTATGCAGTTGCAAATCTGAGGTTGTGTCGGAACCCGAAAAATACCCTCTCGGAACCGGTGAGAAACTCGAAGGCAAAATCCTCATCGTTTCAGTATTTTGTAATGATTACGAGAGACAGTGGGATGAACAGAACTCAAACGACATCGCCGCAATGAGCGACATTCGCAATTATATCAGCGTTGCCGCAGAATATCTTGAAAGTGAAGCCGCACGCTACGGCAAGGAACTTGAAATCGTGTATGACTGGGAAAAATACGACGACCTGTGCTATATACGCAATATCCCCATTGAAAATGCCTACACAAGCCTCTCAGCAGGATATGAAGTATCTCACTCCATTTCAATTACCATTGACTACGAGGCGCTTTTGACAAAATACAACGCTGACGGAATAGTGTTTTATTCTTTTCACAACACCCCGCTTGAATACGAAGGTTCCGCATACGCAGAGCCGCACAAATACAGCAGCGATGCCACGGTTGAAATAGCATATATAGGAATGTCACATAACGAAATAGTTACTCCGCCGCTTATATATGCCCATGAGCTGCTTCACCTTTTTGGCGCATATGATTTTTACAGAGAAAACAGCGAATATGGCATTCCACAGACATATGTCGATTATATAGCGGAAAATTCGCCCGATGAAATAATGTTTGCTTCAAGCGGTTACAAGCCAACCGACCGTTCATATGAAACAATCGATGAAAAAATAACGGAAATAACCGCATACTATATCGGTTGGCTGGAACATTGCGATGATGTCGAAAAATTTGGACTAGGACGTTCCGAACACGATACACAAAAATAAAAGGAGGTTTCCCTCCTTTTATTTTTACTGTCCAAGCAAAAGCACCGGCGCTGTTCCGACGCAATACCCCTCTGTGTTTATTCCCGCAGTCTGACCGTTCCAGCCATACACGTCGCTGCTCCAGCCATTCGCTCCGAATGTCTGCATAGTTATAGGCACGTCGGTTTCCTGCGTCAAGTACACCGCGCAGCACTCTCCCCCGACAAGGTAAAACCCAATATACCCCGTTTCGATCTCCGGGAATGAATTTGCAAGCTGCGTTGCGAGAAGATCTTCCGCATTCGAGCGGTTAGCGGCAGGCTGACCATGCTGCGCGGAACCGCTTCCCGACCATGTTATACTATTGCTCTGAACAAAAACTGTCGGATCGGCAACGTTAAGTGTCCAGACCCCGTTTACTATCTTAATATTCCCCTCGGTAGACTGCGTGCTCGACTTAAACATTCCGTAGTTACCCGCGTTCGCCTCGGTCAGAAACATATTTATCGACTGGCGAACGCTGCTTGTCGTGCTGTTGGCGGAAACTATCCGCGACTGCGTAACATAGCCCAGCATAGTCGGAACAAGTATAGCCGCAAGCACACCGATTATCGCGATCACAACGATAAGTTCAACAAGCGTAAAACCTGACTTTTTTACAATTTTCTTCATATTCTCCCCAAAAAATAAATGATGATTCCCCCGCTGCGATACACCACAACAGGGGAAAGATTTAATACGTAAACATTTTCTGACCCGCCTGAGAAAGCATCACAGGGTACGAACAGCTATAATAGCCGCCGGTAATATAGTCGTCGGTATATTCAAGCGCAGCGTTGCCCGAAACAATATCGTCCCACGAACCATCGGTCCAGTATGCAGCCTGAACGCGGAATTCTCTGTCGATAACAGCATAATATGTGCAGTCATAACCGCTCGAAGCGATATAGTTATCCACATTGCCCTCAAACTTTGACATAAAATTTCTGAACTGTGTTGTATAAACTCCCGAAGTGTCAATAAGAGAGCGCGGAGTTTCATCGCCGGAAACATAGTTCCCGCTCGATTCATAGAGAATAACGCCCGTGTCGAGAATAACCCCGCTCCTATTTGCTCTTACATATAGTATAACGCAGGGAGATGTCGCAGGAAAACAGCTGAATATAAGATTGTCGGGATCTTCGACAAGTTTCTGACGGCTTACGAAGTCCTGCGTTTTATAGAAAAATTCCTTGGCGAAGCCTTTACCCTCTGTGTCCTTATTGCCGGAAAGAAGGTTCGGAAGAACCATTGCAAGCAGAACGCCGATAATAGCGATAACGATAATAAGTTCCACCATTGTGAAACCTTTGCGGTTCTTCAGCTTTCGGATCATGTTCATAGTCTTTATTCCTTTCCTCAGCATTTATAAAGCTCTTGTTTTTGCATTGCGCGCGGCAATACAAGAAAAAAAGCTTTATAATCACTAATTTCCCCGACGGTTTCCCGTCGGGGAAAAGTGGTTATTTACCTTTTACCCATCTAAGCTAACTATTAGCCAAGAGCGATTACAGGAGCGGTACCTACGATAAGACCGGAAGATGTAACGCCAGCAGTCTTAGTGTCCCAAGCGAAAGGATCTGTGAACTGGAGAGCACCAGCAGCATTAGCAGCAACTGCAGGGCAGTCAGTGCCTGTTGTTAAAGCAGTATTCTGGTCTGCAGTATAAGCAACGCCTACACACTTACCACCGTTAAGAACAACGTGGATAGAAGCATTTGTAATTTCAGGGAAAAGCTGAGCAAGTTCAATAGCGAGAAGAGTTTCAGCAGATGTAACGCCAACCTTTGTAGTATCCTTGTTACCGGTACCTGCAGCGCCCCATACAATAGTAGAACCTGACTTGAAGTTAGAAGTTGTAGCAGCAGATACATTCCATGTGGAAACGCCGCCTGTGCTAGTAACTAAAATATCTAACTCCTCATTGATTGCATTGCCCTGCTTCATACCATAACCTGTAGTATCAGCAGAGGTAAGGAAAGAGTCGATATTGTTCTTGATGGACGCAGCAGTAGAGTTAGCGGATGTAACTCTGGAGTTTGTTACGTAGCCTAACATGGTAGGTACGAGGATAGCGGCTAACACACCGATGATCGCAATAACTACGATTAACTCAACGAGTGTGAAGCCTTTTTTTGCCTTGAGCTTCTGGAAAAACTTAATCATTGGTTTTTTCCTCCTTAAAAAATTGTTATGTATAATCCCTCGGGATTATATCCTTATTCAGCACGGATTGTAACCTAGGTGTAACCCTCGGTTCGTTTTCCTTTGCTGTAATTACAGTATATCGCACTTTTGGAATTTTTGCAATAGTTTTTTTGAAAAATCTACCCAAAGTTGTTATTTTTATTCAAGATTTACAAACTTACGGTTAAAACTTGTATAATTTATTACCGATAAAGTTACAAACATTGGAGTTTTGACACCAAAAATGTAAAATCAGACTGAACAAACGCTCATATTTCCAAAAAGTGTAACTTTATGCGCATGAGCGTTAGTTACCTGCGGCTAACACGCCGCCTTATCAGACATTTACCGCCCGTGTCATAATAATAATACGGTAAAATATGCTTGACTTTTCGCGGAAGTTATGTTATAATCGCTTTATCTTGAGGGAGTAGATGGCGCAGACGCGTGGCAAGTCGACACACCGACGGTTTTCCGTCCGGCTTGTTTTAAATATCGAGACTTGAGTACAGATTTGCTGTACCCGGTCTTTTTTTATCGGGTACGCAGTATCCGATTTTTTTGTTAACAGAAAGGAATTTACACATGGGGCTTCTTGAACTTTTTCTGATCGCGGTAGGTCTGTCAATGGACGCTTTTGCGGTATCCGTCTGTAAGGGGCTTTCGGTGCAGAAGCCGAAAGCAAATCACTATCTTATTGTGGGACTTTGGTTCGGCGGATTTCAGGCGCTTATGCCTACTCTCGGCTATCTGCTCGGCTCGACCTTTGAACAGTACATAACGTCGTTCGACCATTGGATTGCGTTTATTCTCCTCGTATTTATCGGCGGCAACATGATACGCGAAAGCCTGTCGAAAGAGGAAGAAAAGACTGACGCGAATTTCGGTTTTAAGTCAATGCTGCCTCTCGCGGTCGCAACCAGCATAGACGCTCTGGCTGTCGGGGTAACATTCGCGCTTCTCCCCGAGGTAAATATTTTCGCGGCGGTCGGATTTATCGGTGCAACAACATTCATTCTCTCGGCAATAGGTCTTAAAGTCGGCAACATTTTCGGCGCTAAATACAAGTCGAAAGCGGAGCTTTCGGGCGGAATAATACTTATTTTAATAGGAATAAAGATTCTGCTCGAACACCTCGGCGTTATAAACTTCTGATAAAAAAGAAAGGCTGCACAGGCGAATGACCTGTGCAGCCTTTTTATTTGGATCTATCAGCCCTGAGCCATTTTCTCGCGATATTCGTCGAGAGTTGCTTCGATCATGTTATATTTTTCCTCACGAAGCTGCGTGTAGGAAACATTTGCAAAGATAGGACCGTCCATAAGCGACTGGTCGCCCATGCCTTCAAAGTAGTTGGACATATCCTTGTTGAAGCCCTTGCAGTTATCGAACAGGAAAGAGAACTTTTCTCTCGAAGGAGTTGTGAGATCCATCAGAACTTCGTACTGTTCATCGGAATAATAAGCGTTGAACTTAACCTTTCTTGCCGCGCCGCATTCAGGGCAGGTCGTGAGGTCATCTGTTTCGTGTTCAACGAAGCTGTACTTGCATTCGGGGCACTTAGGGTAGTACTTTGTGGAAGAGTCGGTCGCTTTTGCCTTTGCTTCCGCGACATTTTCTTCGTCGGTCACTTCAATGCGGTTGAGCGTGATCCAGTCGATAGCGCCCTTTACATTCTTTGCGCCTGCGGGAACCATGTATCCGAACGAGTCATAAGCCTGATAATACTTATCTGCGGAAGGATCTCTCGGGAACGGAACGAACGCCATATCATACTCGATATTGTTCTTGTAAAGGCTTGAGCAAGCCGCGCTGTAAGCCCATGTCGGCTCCATTCCGAGGAAGAGAAGATTTCCGTCAACGAACGCCTGACCGGGATCAACATAACCCTCGCCGGTAAGACCCTCACGGCAAAGTCCTTCAACAAATTCCATTGCTCTCTGAACATTCTCATTCTTGAGGTTGTTGATTATCTGCGTATCCTGAACGTCGATAAGCTTCGTGCCTGTTGTCGAAACAAAGCTCATTGCGTTTACGCCCGTATAACCGATATGGTTCGTATCAGCGTTGCACCACTGCATACAAATATCACGGAACGCGTCCCATGTCCATTCGCCGTTGTGATAAAGCTCCATAGGATCCTGAAGTCCGTATTCCTGAAGCGAAAGGCGGTTATAGTTGATTGCGAAGTTTGAAGTTACCTTATAAGGAATATAATAGTGCTTTCCGTTATACTTGAACTGCTCCGCAATATCTTTCATACCCGACCAAAGATCGCTGTCGAGGTCGATATATGTATCCAGAGGGGTGTACATATTTCTGGACATTCCGTGCGGGAATGACATCCATTCATATCTTACTATATCCGGAGAAGAATCCGAAGCAACAAGCGTACCCAGTCTTTCAAAGTATTCAGCGCCGCTTCCGCACTGTTCAAGATCTATTGAA
>USOZ01000129.1 GCA_900556525.1 uncultured Oscillospiraceae bacterium
TTGGGTTAAAGTTCGTAATGCCGCACAGGTCACGATAAGCGCATTTCTCGTCTTTTTCGGCGAAAAATTGTCTGAAACCGCGCTCTATATCGGTCATCTCATGCTTTCCGCGCTTTTCCTGCAAATCCTCCCGTCGGTGATAGCCGCAGGAATGTTCGGATTTTTCAAGGACGGCTGCGCGAAGCTGAAAGCGGTATACCGCGTGCCTAAGCGCTGCGCAAAAGCCGTCGGAAATTTCACGGCAGTCTACGGGCTTGGGCAGCTTGTGAACATAGTTACGATAGTGATTTCGTTTCTTGTCACGGCGGGAAGCGACCTGAACGATTCGTTCAACACAATGTCCTCGATTCAGCCGCCGAATATGGCGAGCGCGTGGTACCTGCTTTTCACACTCGCGGTAATCGCGCCTGTTTTTGAGGAATTTATCTTCCGCGGGGTGCTTATGGACGCGCTGAAGCCCTACGGAAACGGGCTTTCGATATTCGTTACGGGAATTCTTTTCGGGCTTTATCACGGGAATTTCAGCCAGTGCTTCTACGCCGCCGCGATCGGCATTGCCCTCGGATATATCGCAAATGTTACAAACTCGATCTTCGCGACAACCATTATTCACGCCATTTTCAACAGCGTTTCGGGCATTCTCCTGCTGCTTATGACAACTCCTGCCGTTCAGAACTACGTTTTAAGCGGCGGAAACGAAGAAATCCCCGACAGCGAAATGTTCCCCGTAGTATTTTTCGGGATATTCGTTGTCTGTGCGCTCCTGCTCATGTTTATCGGCGTGATACACGCAATATTGAAAATAAAGCAAATCAGAAGATATAAAGTACCGAAGGTCTGGGACGAGGTCTCAAACGCCAAGAAAGTGCGTATTCTGATTTTCACCGTGCCGTCGCTCATCGCAATACTGCTCATAATCGACACCTTCGCGGGCGCGTCGTCGGAGCTTCTGAACAGATTGTTTTTATAACATAATTATGAAAATCTAAGGAGGGAACGCCGTGCAGTTTTTCACCCAAAACAGCGAGATCACTGAAAATACGCCAAAGCGCAGCGTTTCCGAGCTGAAAGACGTAACGCACCGCTTCGGACTTGGAATGTTGGTGCTTATGATAAATTCCGTTCTCGCGCCATTTTTCTTTTCTTTTATCATTTTTGTGCTTATCGGCGTGACGCCGGACGAGAGCGACGCCTACTATATAATGTTAATGCTTCTGAACGAGATCTCGGCATACACGTTCCCGCTGATAGTTCTGACCGCAATGTTCCGAAAGGACTGCGCGGCTTTTATTCCACAGACGCAGTACGCAAGAAAACCGCTCGAAAGCGTGATACTGTTTCTTGCGGGAGTTAGTGCGGGTTCGCTCGGAACGCTGCTGACGCAGCTCATCAACCGCGTTATCGACCGAATTTTCGGCACGGGAGAGATACCCGAAGCGTTCGAGGGAATGACGCCCGCGAACGTGCCGCAGTTTGCCTTTTTCGCGGTGTGTATCTGCATTATTGCGCCTGTCTGTGAGGAATATATTTTCCGCGAGCTGCTGCTCAGACCGATGCGGAAGTTCGGCGATTTTGCCGCGGCGCTCACGAGCGGGCTTGTTTTCGGGCTTTATCACGCCAATTTTGACCAGTTCGCATATGCGGCGCTGCTCGGATTTTTCTACGCCGTGATAGCAATTCGCCGAAATTCGATAGTTCCGACGATCATCCTGCACGCGCTGAACAATTTTATCGTAACATTCTCGAATTATTCGCCCGCTGAAAACACGTTTACCGGAGTAATTTCAACAATTTCGACGTTTATGTTCCCTGCAGGGCTTGTCGCGATAATCGCGGCACTGATAATGGGGCTGCTTAAATTCGGAAAAGATCCTTCCGCTCCGCGCGGCAGAGAATGTGCGGCGATAATTCTGAAAAACCCCGCTTTTCTTATCGGGCTCGCGGCAATGTTGGCGGGATTTTTTATCTGATTATGTTTTTTGTGTACACTGTGCGCTGTTTTAGGCGCGAAAAAGCAGATTTTTTGTTGAAAAAGCATAAATTTTAAAAAAATAAAAATAATGCTTGACAAACCCGTTTCTCCGTGATATAATAATTAAGCAATCAAGAGCGCTGGTGTAGCTCAGTTGGTAGAGCAGCTGATTTGTAATCAGCAGGTCGGGGGTTCGAGTCCGTCCACCAGCTCCATTCTCCGTTTTATACGGTGATATAAATTGACTGCTGATTTCAGCAGGAACGTTCTTGGCAACAAGAACTTCATATGCGGAAGCGTTCCCGAGTGGCCAAAGGGGGCAGACTGTAAATCTGTTGCGTTTCGCTTCGGTGGTCCGAATCCACCCGCTTCCACCATCTGAATATAATTTCAAGAGTCTTAATTATAAGGCTCTTGAAGTTATATCAGAGAATATTTCACAAGACGGCGCTAGTGACACCGCCTTGCGTTAAATCAAATCAATCCACGCCCTTGCTGCCTTTTCGTTTGATGTGTCGCCCGGCAACGCACAGACTCACACCCTTTTACTTAATCCCGAGGTAGCTCAAACGCATTTGCATGGTTCTATACTCGCTATGTAAACAATCACGGCGCAGTTGTTACGGAATCAGAGGAACTTGTTTCTCACAAGAGTGGTTATTCAGTTGTAGTTTATATAAATTCAGGGTTGCTGAACTTATAACTGAAAAAAGCAAAGAACTCCCAGATGGTTTTATCTGAAAGCTCTTTACAAGTATTAAAAATTATGCTATAATAGTTGTAGGCTATTTTTAGCATAAGTAATAGCACTCGGATAAGTCTTCAGATGTTCCCCCATCTGTATGATGAATGCATTATATTGATTGCCGTCAATGTAATGCTTCTGGGTGTTTTTATTTTTTATATCACATTTTCACAATCTAGTTTATCATATTAGTTCAATAATGTCAATACCCTGCCGAAAAAATATTTTCAGCTATTTTCATATATATACCTAAAAATGCAATCCCGCAGAACCGCATATGGGGTTGTGTTATTTTTTTTGGCAGCAGCGCGGAACGCCTCCGCTTCTTCTTTCTTAACTTTACAGGAAACGATTTGCAGGTTTTCCCTATCCCACTTTGCCTTTGCTGCACGCTGAGAATCCGAAACGCTCATCATATCCCTCCTTAAACATTTTTATTATAACACAAGGCTTCTTGTTTGAATACTGTAATACAGTATGAATTTTACAAGAATAATTTGTGTATTTTGTATATTGCTTTTATAAAAAATATATTGTATAATTGTGTTATAATCATTTTTTACTAGAACTTACTTTGTTTTTAGGAGAGAACATTTATGTTTTTTTTGCGCATTTTGCTTAGAATACTTTATGTGATACTTGCGATAGTATCCTTTGTAATCAACATTGCTGCTGCGCTTGGGGGCGTTGTGGGAAGAATCATTTCAGTTCTGCTTTTAATGCTATCGGGCTTATGCCTGTTTCTCAGCTTCATATCACCCGGTGGTGCGTTTTTATATTTGTCAGCTATATCTTTTGTTTCATCTCTTGGTATGCTTTTCATTCCCATGCTTGCTGAAAAAATAGCCGAATTGATTAGCGACGGCACTGAAGCCGTAAAAGATAAAGCTGATGATTTATTTTACGACGATGATTACTCCTCCGAATCTTTAGACAGGGGCGTCGTAATAGATTTTTTTGCTATAACCGCCCTTTCCATTTATCTCCTGTCTTTTGCAATCTTTGATATTCATGTTGTTTTTTCTTTTCTGATAGGTGCAGCTACTGTAATGCTTTCATACTGGCTCACACGCTTCCGAGTAACGGGAATAATCATTCAGGCTATGCTTGGGCTTGCATGGATCGCGGGAATCTACTACGTTCTGGAAAACAACATTTCTCTAAAAAGCGGAATTGGATTTATGACGAATTTCAGAGAAACTCAAGTCGTTTGGTATTGGACAGCTCTGGCTCTCGCTTCCATTTTGTCTGTAGGGCTGCACTTAAAAATAGCTATAGACTGCATCAGAGAAAGAAGAACCGGGCATACATATTCATCATATGTAGAAGCGGATTCGTTTGTCGATGAACCATGCAATATTACACAGGAAGTATTTGATAGCATTTGTCATTTTAATTCAATAAGAGATAATTATTACCAGAATTACAGCGAAACCAGAAGCACTATTGAAAACATAATGAACAGCGAAGTGTATACCAATGTCTCCTCTGACAATCTCGAGGAAACAATCTCAGACGCTGAGAATTTCCTTAGATACAGCCAAATGGAAAGCAACATTATACTGAATAGGTATATGGCTGATTCAATTGCAATTAAGCAAGAAGTCGTTGAAAATAACTTTGAACGTTTTTTAAATGATACTAAAACCTTGGAATTTCTTTGCGGAGAGCTTCACAGCTACATAGCCTCTTTAAAATCCGCCTATGAAAACGCACTTAGATTTTACTCCGATAACATCGGTAATAATGCCAACAGCCAGGCTGAAAAAAATGATTCAATCTCATTCTTCAAAGGCTGCGACACGCTCGAAAAGCTCAACAAAAGATACAAGAGTTTAGCCAAAGCATATCATCCCGATATGGAAGCCGGAGATACTGAAATGATGCAGATTATCAACAACGAATATGAACGTCTAAAATCCGAACTTGGCAGCTGATAAATAATCAAAGGGCGAGAAAAGGTCGTCCGTCATAAAGAAGTATTAACATTATTAATCGAAGGCTGCGTAAAATCTACGCAGCCTTCTTCTTTTCGTCATCATCTCTGCGGTCAAGTACAGCCAAAGCGGTTGCCAAGTTGAACCTGAAATAAATGTCCACTTGATTTATCGGGAGCATAAACCGTGTTTTTTCAATCAACTCGTGCATAATTTCTGGAGTAAGTTCTGATATATACTCATACTTTCTGACAATATCCATAAACTGAGATAGATCGGCGGTTTTCTACTCACATTCTGAAATGATTGTTTGCAGTTCAGCAACCGTTTGCTTCAGCTGTTTTTGTTCGTTGTCATAATCACTGGACAGCGTATCAAAACGCTCATCAGAAAGCTTACCCGAAATATTATCCTTGCAAATCCATTTGAACAGTTTATCCAGTTTTGCAATTCATTTTTCGGAATGTGCGAGAGTTTTTCTTTCCTTTTTGATTTCCGATATATGGTTCTGTGCAGATCTTTCCGTAGCAAGTCTGATAAACTCATCCTCATTTGTATGAACTGTACTCATCTCCTTTAAGATAAGCTCGCTGAGTACACAGGTTCTGATATAGTGGGCGGTACATTCATTTTTGTCTATTGCATAAATTCCGCATTTCAGATGTTCCTGCTTAGAAGTAAGGTTTTTGGAACGACAAAGATGAAGCTTGCTTCCGCAATCCGCACAGAACACTATGTTTGAAAATGGATTTATCTCCTTTGATTTCTGCGGGCGAATTCTGTTTTTTGTATTTCCTGCACAAGTTCAAATCATACTGCAATACAATCGCCTCATGGGTATTTTCAAATATTACCCATTCTACACGAGAATTTTTAATCTTTTTCTTGTTCTTGCGAGATTTCTGCCTTGTTCTGAAGTTAACGGTATGACCAATGTATTCAGATTTTTCAAGGATTTTCACCACGCTGTCTGAACACCAGCGAGTAGGGTATTTGAATGTCCGTGTGTATGGTAACCCTTTCGATTTAGCGTATGCAGTAGGAATAAGCACACCCACCCTCTGCACTCAATATTCTTGCGATTTGCGAAGGCCCAT
>USOZ01000130.1 GCA_900556525.1 uncultured Oscillospiraceae bacterium
TTGCATGTGTTAGGCGCGCCGCCAGCGTTCGTCCTGAGCCAGGATCAAACTCTTTGTTAAATGGTATATTCAAGCTTTCGCTTTAATATCAAAGTTTGATTGCTCTGCTGAACGCTAACTTGCTATCTATTAGCACGTTATTTTGTGTTCATCCAGAATTTCTTGTTATTCTCTTAAGAATCTCAAGGTAATGTTTTTAATTCTGTACTGTTCAATTTTCAAGGAACTTTGTGCCGCTCTTGCGACAGCTTGTTTATTATATCACATTCATTCGAGTTTGTCAAGCACTTTTTTGAAATTTTTTAAATTTCTTTTTTCAGAGTTTTGAACTTTTTACCAGTCGGTCACCGTGCTTCCGCCGTTTGTTCCTCACCGATTTCTAAGCTCATCTTCGTACCCTCGACTGCCCTCTTTCTCGCTGTTCAAGCGGTTTCGGACTTCCTTAAGTACCCTCTGTTTTTGTGCCCTCTCGTTTGAGTGCTTGTCTATTATATCACGGAAAATAACGTTTGTCAAGCATTTTTTGAATTTTTTTGCGATTTTTTTTGCATTTTTGCTATTTGCTATTTATTTTCTGTAAATAAGGGTACATATTGATAACGTTATACTCTTTATTACTATATGTAGTTTTCTTATTTCGGTTACACATTTTATGTATTTTCTTTTGATTATTGCAGATACTCTTTATAAAGGTAAATTCTGAAAGGAAGTTATGTGTTTAGTATGGAATACATCAGACAATTGAATCCGTTTTATAAAATGATGTCGGTCACTGTTATCATCTTTCTTATAAGCGGTATTTTTTCAGCTTTTGCGGGAAACGGAAATAATGAATCTGTCACGGCTTATTCTCAGAAAGGCTCGCAGGGCTCCGAGGTCGAGGCTGTACAGCAGACGCTTAAGGACAGAGGATTGTTTAACGCCGAGGTCACGGGATACTTCGGAGAAAAGACAGAAGAAGCTATTCTCAGATTTCAGAAGCAGCAGGGGCTTGCGCAGACAGGAGTTGCCGATAAAGCGACACTGAAACGGCTCGGCATATCTATAGGTTCTATTCCTCCTGCCACCACTGCAAATATAAATCTTCTGGCAAGGATCATTTCCGCTGAGGGCAGAGGCGAGCCTTATATCGGTCAGGTGGCGATCGGGGCTGTAATAATGAATCGTATTGAGCATCCGTCATTTCCCGATACACTGGCAGGAATAATTTACGAGAACGGTGCCTTCACTGCTCTTGTAGACGGGCAGTTCAATGAGCCTGTCGCTGATTCCGCATATGACGCCGCCCGTGACGCTTTATCGGGGTGGGATCCTACCGGCGGATGTATTTACTATTATAATCCGAAAAAGACAAGCAATCAGTTTATGATGGGCAGGCCTGTTCAGAAGGTTATCGGGCAGCATTATTTCTGCACATAAAACAAAGGAGAAGCAACGCTTCTCCTTTACATATAGTTATATATACGGTTTTCTTTACTGATTGTTTATAGATTTGCCTCTCCGACAGAGTTATCTATCTTTCTGAGCGTGGTTATCATAAGCGTCAGCAGGCAGGATATTACCGATAAAACAACGGAAACAACCGTGCTGAGAACGAAATTGTTCATATCCGCCTCACTATATGAACTCATAAGCAGTGTCTGCAGGGTAAACGGATTATACTTATCTATATCAAGCGCCTGCAATATCAGCGGAACTATCGTAGAGCCGGCATACACTATTATTACAGATATTCCGGGGCGACCTGTTGACAGTCCGACGAGAAAATACAGTGCGATCATAAACAACATATAAATTGCCGCACATAGTGATGAAAACATAATGTCATTTATACTTAACTCGTTGTTGTACATCAGGTTACTTATACAGCCTGTAATTATCCCGCCGAGGAACGATAATACTCCTATCACTAAAGGATACACTATAAACTTAGGCAGAACATATCCGGCAGGAGTAAGTCCCGCGCAGTTAGGTATTATAACTGAACGTTTCTTCTGTTCCCCGCCTGCCGTTGCCATGAGCAGCAGAGATATTATCAAAAATCCTGTTGAAGTAATTGAGCTAACTCCGGTTTTAAATCCGACAGCCGCCATACTTCCGCCGTACATAGCTTCCAGTGAGCTCATCATGCCGTTGATTGAATCTACCGCACCTGTTACCTGATCCTGTGCCTCTCCTCCTATCTGCTGTCCCATATCCGCTATCTGACCCGCCATCATCTCCATTGACTTGTACATCAACGGATACATCAAGGAAATCCCTATTATAGTAATAATAACCCCAATCAGTCTGAAACCGCGGCTGAACAGCATAAACTCTTTTTTTATTCCGGTTTTAATCATATTTTTTTCCTTTCTCAGCCTATTGTTTCCATATAGATCTGTTCAAGCGTCTTGTTTTCTATTACGAAAAGCGATAACGTAAGTCCCGCAGCATTTATCTCGTTCAATACCTGCTGTGCTTTTACCTGTTCATTCTCATCATAATCAAGAGGAATTTCAAATATTGCTCTCTGCCTGTCAAAATAGAACTGTCCGCCTGTGCACTTGTTTATCGGTTGAACTGCTGCGCCCGGATCTCCGAATATTCCCATTACTATTTTCTTTCCGGTTCTTGCAAACTGACTTTTTATTTCAGATATAGTGCCTTCAACAGCCATCCTGCCATCTCTTACTATACCTATTCTGTTTGCCGTTCTTTCAACATCTGAAAGAATATGTGTGCAAAGAATTATCGTAGTGCCCATATCAGCCAGTTGCTTTATTATATTCATCACTTCTGCCCTGCCCTGTGGATCAAGCGCGGAAGTAGGCTCGTCAAGTATAAGTAAGTCAGGATTATCAAATATAGCGGCGGCAATGCCGATACGCTGATTCATACCTCTTGAGTAACCCTTGATTCTTCTCTTACCGCCCTCAGCCATACCGACAAGGCTTATTACTTCATCAATACGCTTTTTCTTGTCACCTTTATAGTTACAGCACGCCGCAATATAATCAAGGTACTCATAGCCGTTCATATAAGTAAACATTGACGGCGTTTCCGGTAAGTATCCTACCTTGCAGTTTTCTTTTCCAAAATTTATCTCGCCGCTGTCTTTGGGGATAATATTTGAAACTATGTTCATTGTTGTGGTTTTTCCACAACCGTTTTTACCGAGAAATCCGTAAATATCACCGGTATTTACATTCATTTCAAGGCCTCTCAGCACTTCAAAAGCACCGTAACTCTTATGCAAATTTTTGATGTGAAGCATTTTTTCTGCCCTTTCCCTGTTTATTTAAAAGTAAATTAAATTTACCTTGATATTAATTATAGCACATTAACTAAATTTTGTCAAACAAATTCTGCCTGTGTCTCAAAGCTGACCTTGCCATCGGGGAATCTTCCCTCCGCAGTGCAGATTTTATCGTTTATTTCAAGATAAAGTCCGACAGTTTCTCCCTGCCTGCACTCGTGTATAAAATTTATCCTCAGCGTTTTCAAATGCTTGTCTATAAGCTCCTGCGGTATTATATCGCTCATAAGCCTTAAATAAACTCCGTTATTTACATGGCCGTTGGCATCAATATCGCTGTAGACGAATGTATAATCCTTTATTTTCTCAGGAGCTTCCGCCTTGAATTTTATGACTTTTGCTTCAATTTCATCTTCGCAGGGAATCTGCTCGTAGATATATTCGGACGGTCTGCATATTTTATGCGAATGGGGATTTACAAGCGCCCACATAGTATCGACATCGCACAGAATATTTCCATCCGTATCTTTGACAACGAATTTTCTTGTAAACTGAGAGCCTTTGGTTCCGCCCTCCCACGTTGTCATATACAATTTATTATTATACTGCGGTACTTTTTCAAAATGAACTGCGGCACGGGTGAGAAGAAAAACCTGACCGTCCTTCCACATCTGCTCCCGTGTTATATTTCTGCTGCGAAGATGATTTCCGGCAAGCTCGGCGCACCACGCAAGAAGCACCTGCGGCTTTATATCGTACTTTTTATCGCAGTCGGCAAATTCGGGAATATATTCAACGGTATACTTTCTGCTATCCATAATGACCTTTCTGTAACAAAACGAGCCACAAATACCTGAGTATCCGTGGCTCTGTAGCTTACTTGTTATCCTTGGGAACTATTCTGTCGATACCGCCCATATACTTTCTGAGAACCTCGGGTATCTTTACGCTGCCGTCGGCGCAAAGGTTATTTTCAAGGAACGCAATAAGCATTCTGGGGGGAGCAACAACGGTGTTGTTGAGAGTGTGTGCAAAGTAGTTTCCCTTATCCTTGCTCTTTACTCTTATCTTAAGACGGCGAGCCTGTGCATCGCCTAAGTTTGAACAGCTGCCCACTTCAAAATACTTTTTCTGTCTGGGTGACCATGCTTCAACATCGTAAGACTTGACCTTAAGGTCGGCAAGGTCGCCTGAGCAGCACTCAATGGTTCTTACGGGAATATCCATCGATCTGAACAGGTCAACTGTATTCTGCCACAGCTTATCGAACCACATAGCGCTGTCTTCGGGCTTGCAGACAACTATCATTTCCTGCTTTTCAAACTGGTGTATTCTGTAAACACCTCTTTCTTCTATGCCGTGAGCGCCCTTTTCCTTACGGAAGCAGGGTGAGTAACTTGTGAGCGTATAAGGGAGCTTTTTCTCCTCGTTTATTGTATCTATGAACTTACCTATCATAGAATGTTCGCTGGTACCGATAAGATAGAGATCTTCGCCTTCAATCTTGTACATCATTGCATCCATCTCGGCAAACGACATAACGCCTGTAACAACGTTACTGCGAATCATATAAGGAGGAATGCAGTAGGTAAATCCTCTGTCAATCATAAAGTCACGGGCATAGGCTAAAACTGCGGAATGAAGGCGAGCTATATCTCCCATAAGATAATAGAAGCCGTTTCCTGCTACTCTTCTTGCGCTGTCGAGATCGATACCGTTGAATCTTTCCATTATCTCGGAATGATAAGGTACTTCAAAGTCGGGTACTACAGGCTCTCCGTATCTCTTTATTTCAACGTTTTCGCTGTCATCCTTACCTATCGGAACTGAAGGGTCAATGATATTGGGGATTACCATCATTCTTTTCTTAACTTCTTCGCCCAGTTCTTCTTCCTTCTTTTCAAGCTCTTCAAGCTCATCGGAGAACTGCTTTACCTGAGCCTTTATCTGCTCAGCCTCGTCCTTTTTACCCTGTGCCATAAGTCCGCCGATCTGCTTTGACAGCTTATTTCTGTCGCCACGCAGATTATCAGCCTTCAGCTGAGCGGCTCTTAATTCTTTATCAAGCTCGATAACCTCGTTAACGAGTACGATTTTTTCATCCTGAAACTTCTTTTTGATATTTTCCTTTACAGCCTCGGGATTTTCTCTTAAAAACTTAATGTCTATCATTTGATATGCCTTTCTTTTTAAATTATTTATTGTTTGCAAGCCGATTTACAATATCGGTAAGATCCTCATCGCTATAGAATTCTATCTGAATTGTGCTTTTTTTCTTGCCTGGTACTATACTTACGTTAGTTTCAAGTGCCTTGGCAAGACTTATTTCCGCCTCCGTATAGAATGTATCCTTTTTCTTTTCAGGCTTTTCTTTTTTGTCAAGAGCCTTTACCATACGTTCCATTTCACGCACCGAAACGTCCTTGCCTGCCGCTTTTTGAGC
>USOZ01000131.1 GCA_900556525.1 uncultured Oscillospiraceae bacterium
CCTGCCGTAATATGCGAGGATCATCGTCAGGCACGCCGCGCCGCATTCCAGCGCCTCCATCTGCATAACTACGGGAACTTTTGCCACGCCGCGCGTAAGCGGCTTTTTTATTTTTCCTTTACCCATTGCGCACCTCAGTTAAACACAAATGAAAGCGGAGAAATTGTTTCCGTGACTACTTCGGCGTAATATGCGCCCGCCGCGATCGTTCCGTCGGTTTCAACTCCGCAGACCCATTCTCCGCGCTGAAAATCCGCGATATGAAGCGCATAGTCCGTGAAATCTCCGCCGTCCGCCTGAACAGCCTGTGAAGAAACCGCAGAAACCGTATATTCTCCGCCATTTATTCTGACCGTGTTTCCTTCGCTTATCGACGCGGCTTCCGATTCTCTGATATAGCAGACGACTTTTGCGCCGTCAGATATTGCAACAGCCTTAACCGTAGTTTCAAGCCGCCCGAATATACCCCAGACGCAGACTCCCGCAAGCAATATGATAATTCCAAGCAGAACCGCCCATACCCCGGGGGATGATACTCTTATGTACTGATTGAGCTGTTCGGGCGAAGACGCCCTCTGAACATTTTTTTCGCGGTACAAAGATGATTTCATTATTTGAATTCCTTTCTGAACCCTGTGCTTTTTTGTTGGGAGTGTTGGCACTAAAATAATGCGCATATTTTCAAGCATAAATTTAAGGAAGCGTGAAATTTTGCAAAAAGATGCGCCATTAGGCTTAGTGTCAACACGAGCTAGGGAGTGTTGACGCTAAAATAATGCGCAGATTTTCGAGCATAAATTTTACACAGACAAGGCAAAAAGGTGCGGGCAGGCTGTCGCCTGTCAAACCTTTTTAACGCAGGATGCGTGAAATTTTGCAAAAAGATGCACCATTAGGCTTAGTGTCAACACGAGCTAATTACATTATACCATATTTTCACTGAAAAGCAACAGTTATTTCGACCCGATAACAGCCGAAAACCGCCCACGGACAAAAAAATCCGTGTGCGGTCGGTCCGCTGTTATTTTCTTCTTATCTTATTCTCGTCGTACCAGTTTCGCCTTCTCACCGCGCCGCAGTTCCTGCACACGGCATAATTTCCGTCGGGCGAAAGCTGCCACGTCGTATCCATATCACAGCCGTCGCACGGGCAGAGAAATTCGGAAAAGCTTTCTCCCGTGCCGCCGGTTACGGAATCGAGAACATTATCGTTAAGTTCAAATTCTGAATATTTGTTTTCGTCCATTTTTCCCTCTTTTCGGCACGGGTGCGGTCAGTTGTTGTGGCGTGCGGGGTGAGTGCATAAGTATAACATACCAAAAAGCTCATAGTACTTGCAGTCTTTACAGAAATGTCCGGTTATAATGCCCGGCGTGTGCGTATCTTTGTGCTTTTCGTTGCGGTTACATTCGCACAGACAGCATCTCCAGCGTTTGCAGGAATTGAGCGCGGTCACTACAGGCTTTTCGTCGTGATATATCGTTCCGCACTTCTTTCCCGCAGCCACGTTGTCAAGCTCGTCGTCGCTAAGTTCGCCGCTTTTCCCGTCCGCATTCTTCATGAATTCGTCGAATTCGGAAAGGGTCGCTTCACAGCCGTGAGCTTTGAGAAATTCCTCGATTTTACCGTTTTCGACGGCTTCTATGTACTCTTTTTTCAACGCGTCATCAGCGTTTACTTCAGCATAAAGTTCATCAAGTGTTTTCATGGCGCGCTCCTTAATTATTTACACGTTCTTTGCAGTAGCAAAGCCACAGACCGCCCTTGTATTGACAGAATTCACAGCCGCTGCACATTGCTCCCTGACGGTGACAAGGCGGAGCGAATTTTGAATTTCCCGAGCAGTCGTCCTGAACCTCCGCTTTGGTTCTTCCGCACTTCTTGCAGCGATAAAAATCGCAGCTGTTTGCGACTGTAACAACGGGGTGTCCGTCCTTGTAGACCGTTCCGCACTTCTTCCCCGCAGCCACGTTGTCAAGCTCGTCGTCGCTGAGTTCTCCGCTTTTCGCGTCTGCATTTTTCATGAATTCGTCGAATTCGGAAAGTGTCGCTTCACAGTCGTGAGCTTTGAGAAATTCCTCGATCTTGCCGTTTTCGGCAGCTTCAATGTACTCCGCTTTCAGACTTTCGTCAGTCATTACCTCGGCGTAAAAATCATTTAATGTTTTCATAATGACCTCTCAAATTCCTGGTATAATTCGCTTAATCATACGGTACCGAATCAGTTGTTTACTCGTTCGGGATGATAGCAGAGCCATAAACCTCCCTTGTACTTGCAAAATTTACAGCCTATGCACATTTCTCCGTGGTCGCTGCAGCCGTCGGCAAATCTTACGCCTCTGAAGCTGCCGGTCTGAACTTCGCCCCTGCCCTTTCCGCAGGTCTTGCACTGATAACGGTCACAGACGTTGAAAGTAGCAACAACGGGACGGCCGTCCTTGTATACAGTTCCGCACTTCTTTCCCGCAGCTACGTTGTCAAGCTCATCGTCGTCAAGTTCGCCGTTTTTCACGCCTGCTTTGCCCATGAATTCGTCGAATTCGGAAAGGGTAGCATCGCAGTCGTGAGCCTTGAGAAATTCCTCGATCTTGCCGTTTTCAGCAGCTTCAATGTACTCGTTCTTCAGTGTTTCATCAGCCATTACATTAGTGTAAAGTTCGTTTAAGTTCTTCATAATATACTCCTTATTTCGTTAGTTGTTTATACGTTCGTCGTTATAGCAGATCCAAAGTCCGCCCTTGTATTTGCAGTAAATGCAGTTCCCACACGCAGCCGAAGCCCAGCATACGCTGCATCTTCCGCCTTCAAATGCGTCGAGCATTTCATATGTAAGGCTCGAATCGTCACTCTTGCAGTGCTTACATTTAAAGCGGTTGCATTTATTTATGATTGCAACAACGGGTCGGTTGTCCTTATAGACCGTCCCGCACTTTCTTCCCGCGGCGACATTATCGAGTTCGTCGTCGTCAAGTTCGCCGCTTTTCTCGCCTGTATTTTTCATGAATTCGTCGAATTCGGAAAGGTTCGCTTCGCAGCCGTGCGCTTTCAGAAATTCTTCGGTTTTGTTGCTTTCTGCGGCTTGTATGTACTCGTTTTGCAGGTTTTCGTCCGCCATTACTTCCGCGTAAAGCTCGTTAAGAGTTTTCATTGCATCCCTCCGCTTTGTTTTTGTTGGACTCATTATAGCTGAACGACCGTATCTGAACCGTAACCGCGCAAAAAGAAAAACTGCACAAAAAGTCTTCCACTTTTTTGTGCAGTTTTGGTTATTTTGTTTTCGTGAGGTTTTCCCAATCGGGTAACGCCGAAATAAATTTCTCGTAATATCCGTTTTCCCAGAAGAAGCATTTCGACGGGTCGACCCCGAGCTTATCGCCTGTTATCGCGAGAGCGACTGCGCGGCAGCCCCCGCAGCAATATTCAAAATGCTCACATTCGCCGCACTTTTCGTTCTTTTTGCGAAGCGTTCCGACCGTCGTACAGACCTCGTCCATGTATCTTCCGCCGCGCAGCAGTTCTTTAAGGCTGCCTGTTTTGAGATTGCCGAGAACGTCGTTATGCTGCTCATAATAGCCCGACATCTGATGACACGGAAAGACGTTCCCGTCCGCCGCGACCGCGATCATTCCGCGATTTCCCTTACATACGGGCAGGCTCGCGCGGTATTCTCCGGGGCAGCATTCGACAGCCGAAAGAACATAGCTTTTATCGCGCGGCGAGAACGAACCGACCTGCCAGACCGTTATCGTCATATCATGTTTTTCGGAATAATACTGCCGCATAAAATCGAGCATTCCGTCATAATATTCCTTTATTGTGAGGGTCGCGTCACCCGCATTTTTAACCCAGCGCGGAGCTTCGGTAGTGCGGATTATTCGCATTTCGTCAATGCCCAGCGAATCCATAAGCCTTGCCGTCGGGAGCATTGATTCGATATTCAGGCGGTGAACGTTTGTCTGAACTTTTACGGGAAAACCGCTTTCCGTACAAAGCTTTATCGCACGAAGCGCGTCCTGTTCGGCACCCTTTCTCCCGCGAAGCCAGTCGTGGTGTCCAAGCCCGTCGAAAGATATTTTTACAAGCGGAACGCAGCCCATGCTTTTCAGCCGTCCGAGCGACTCGGCATTAAGGTAAAAACCGTTCGTGTTCAGCTCGTAGACGTACATATCGCGGGCGTAAATCCCCTCGATTATATCAAAAAAGTTTTTGTGCAGCATAGGCTCGCCGCCGGTTATCGTGAAGCCGTTTATTCCACATTCACGTGCCATATTGAGCAGCCTGTTCGCCTCGCCGAGGCTCCATTCGCTCTGAAGCGGCGCGTTGTCCGCCGCGTTAAAGCAATGCAGACAGTTATAGTTGCACTTTCCTGTTATCATCCAGTTCATCGCGGGGAAATAACGGTTGTCGCAAACCATATTCTGCCACTCGGTCAGCTTTTTTTCGCCCTTTTCACACGGAACAGCCATTCCCATTTCAAGCATTTTTTTCAGCGGCGGCGTCTCCGCGAGGTCGTGAAGTCCGTCACACTGCGCAAGCAGCTCGTATTCGTCCTTAGTCAGCCTTTGTGCGTCGCGAAACCCTTTTACATAGTATGCGTAGGGCGATTTCACCCATGAACGCAGCCCGATATTTTCATTTAAAATACAGTACATTTCCTTACTCCTTTATTTTTTGCCGCAGAAAAACTCCCCCGGCGGAGATCCCCGTCAGAGGAGCTGTCAGAGCAAATATCAATCCTTATCGACCGGCACGATCTTGCTTTCGTCGCTCATATATTTTGCGAACTTTTTCCGAAGCGTCATTATCCCGATAATCGTCCAGAAGCCGAGTGCCGCCTCGAGAACAAGAACTATCCCCACAATTATCATCATAATATCCCCGAAAAACGACGGGAATATCAGCATTGCCGCTCCGAGAAGAATTGCCAGAAGCGAGATAAGAAACGGTATCGCCCAGCCCGAATATTCAAGCTGCTTCATAAGATATGCGCGGCGGCAACTCGAAAGTCCCTCAAACACGATAAACACGCCGAGGATTATCCCAACTACTCCCGAAAGCGCGTCCGCCTGCACGATAAGCGCAATTCCGACCGCTGTTGAAATAACTCCCGAAAAAAGCCCCTGTCTGAAAGGAACGGTCCTGCTCATAAGGAACGAGATAATGTTGAACACGCCGTAGCCCGCGAGTATCGCGCCGAGAACAATGCTTATTATCGAGCCGACCTGCTGCGGATAAATAATCAGAAACAGCCCGAAAACCAGCTCCAGCACGCACTCAAACACAAAGACCGCCTTCGTTTCAAGCAGCGTTTCGTTAATGATGTCGCCGTAGTTCTTTTCTTTCATTTTTCATTTCCTCCTGTTGATTATTTTTACGATAAGCGCTGTGCAAAGCAGAACTGCCGCACCCAGAACCGCCGCGATGAGCGGCAATTTCTGATTTTTCGGCGTATCGTTTATGTTTTTTTCCGTTTCAGCCGCCTGCGCGGCGCTCTGTTCGGAGAAGTTCGGTTCGGACACGTCGGTTTCTGCGGTTTCGGTCTGTTCAGCGATCTCACCCGCTTCAAAAACCGCTCCGCTTTTTACCGCTTTCGGAGCAGCCGCACCGTACCCGCCGTAGCCCTCGTCCATTCCGACCGTCCAGCC
>USOZ01000132.1 GCA_900556525.1 uncultured Oscillospiraceae bacterium
TCTTGAGAATGAGGTTCATCCAGTCTGTGACAGGGTAAGTATCCGGATCCGCCGCTTAAATACTCGTTTTCGGAGGCTGAACAGGAAAAATCCGTTACCGTGGTTGAACTTAACGGGAAAAATCAGCTGAATGTGCGTGTTATTCCGCTTGTTCCGCTGCGTGATATGCGCGAAATAAGAGGAAGATACGACGAAATAACGCTGAAAAGTTTTTACGAAAAAACGTCGTATATGCAGGATTATATGCACATAACGCTTACGGATGAGGACGACATTCCCGACGCGATAATGAAGCTTCGGACGATATATCACAATCTGATGAAGCTGGATTATGACAACGCCCGAACGCGGCACAGCGCAGAAGTGAACGGCGTGCAGGCGGTGGAAAATAAGTCGCCGCTTGAGCTTTTCTCCGAGTTTTTTGAATTACAGAATGGCTCGAAAATGTCACCCGAACAGTCTGAATATATGTCGAAAATTATTGAAAACGTCTGGGAGGGTGAGGAATGAGACCGATAAAGCTGGTAATGTCCGCCTTTGGACCTTATGCAAAGCGGCAGGAACTTGCACTTGACAAGCTCGGGACAAGCGGAATCTACCTTATCACGGGCGATACGGGCGCGGGCAAGACCTCTGTTTTTGACGCTATAACATTCGCACTTTTCGGTGAAGCAAGCGGAAGCGGCAGAGAATCGAATATGTTTCGTTCAAAGTACGCTTCTCCGTCCGACCCGACCGAAGTTGAGCTTACGTTTGAATATGGCGGCGAAACGTACTTTATAAAGAGAAATCCGGAATATGAGCGTCCGAAATCGCGCGGCGAGGGCGTGACTTCCGTAAAAGCCAATGCGGAGCTTCATTATCCCGACGGTAGGGTCGTTACGAAGCTGAAAGACGTCAACCGTGCTGTCGGTGAACTGCTCGGAGTTGACCGCGAACAGTTTTCACAGATAGCAATGATTGCGCAGGGCGAATTTCTGAAGCTGCTGCTTTCGACGACAGATGAACGAAAAAAGATTTTCCGTCGTTTATTTGCAACGCAGCGTTTCAGCGCGCTTCAGGAACGGTTAAAAACCGAAACGTCGGAGCTAAGGCTCCAATGCGATGCTTCAAGGGCTAGCATTGCGCAGTATATCGGTGGGATTGCTTGCGGCGGGGACAGTCAGTTCTTGGAAGAAGCGGAAAGTGCAAAGGCGGGGGATATGCCGCTCGGAGAAGTGCTCGATCTGCTCAAGAGGCTGATCGAACTTGATGAAAAAGCAGAAAAATCCGCTTCTGAACAAATTGACGAGTGTGAAAAAACGCTGGCGGAGCTTACCCGAATCCTGACCAAGGCGGAGGAACAGAAAAGATCCGAAGAGTCAGCCAAAAAATCCCGTGAAGAACTTTCTGTTCAGCTGCCGCGGCTGGAATTGCTCAGAAATAATCTTTCAGAACAGGAAAGACGGCTTCCGCAGGCAAAACTGCTTAGCGAAACGGCTTCCTCGATCAAAGCAGAGCTGCCGAATTATGCGGAACTTGACAAAAAGAAGGCATTTTCGGCGGCTGCGGCAATCGAAATAGAAAGGGCGGATTTTGAGCTTTCGGAAAAGAATGCAGAAATTGACACCGTGCGCGGAGAAATTTCAGCGCTGAAAAAAGAGCATGAAAATCTCGACGGGGCAGGCGAAGAGTTTGCCGCGCTCGCTGCGAAAATCGACGATATTCGGCGGAGGGAAAAGGCGCTCGCGGAACTGAAAAATATTCTTTCGGAGCTTGAAGCGGCGGAAAAAAACGTTCGTCACGCGCAGGAGAATTATCTTGAAAAATCGCGCGCGGCAGCTGAAAAAAAGGACATTTACGACGTAAAGCACAAGGCGTATCTGGATGAACAGGCGGGGATAATCGCGCAGACTCTTGCGGAGGGGAAGCCCTGTCCCGTCTGCGGTTCGACCGAACACCCGCACGCCGCGAAACTTTCCGAAAATGCTCCGACAAAGGCGCAGCTTGATGAATTCAAGGCGGAAAGCGAGATTGCTGAGCGTGAAATGACCGCTGCAAGTTCGGCGGCTGCCGAGGCGAAAGCCGCATACGAATCCCGAAAGGACATAGCTTTAAAATCTATGCGTGAGCAGCTTTCAATTGATAATTTTGACGGCGCTGCGCAAGTGATTTCCAAAAAAGAAACTGAAATTTCGGAGCAGTTTAGCGAAGCTGCCGCGCAGATGAAAATTTCCGAGGAAAAGCTGAAAAGGCGTGCCGCGCTTGCAAAAATCGTTCCCGAAAAAGAGGCTGAGGAGGACGCGCTCACGGCTGCCGTTGCTGAGCTTTCGGAGAAAATCGCACGGCTCTCGGCTGAAAAGAAAAGCGCGGACGAGCATATCGCCGAGCTTTCCGCGAAGCTCAGATTCGATGCGAGATCGCAGGCGGAAATCGAAACGGCACGACTTTTAGGGGAGGCTGCCGCGATAGAGTCGGCGCACAGACGAGCGCTGGACGAATACAGCGAATGCGACAAGCTGGTCGCGGGACTGAACGCGGCTGTTGCCGAAGCGGAAAAAAATCTTTCGGAAAAATTCGATGTTGATATATCAGATCTGCAAAGCCGCGCCGAAAAAATTTCGGCTGAGAAAAAGCAGCTTTCTGCCGAAAAACAGGCTGTTTTAACAAGGCTTGCCGTAAATTCCGCTGCATTGAAAAATATTTCGGAAAAGGCGGCTCAGGCGGCAGAAACCGAAGCGCGGCTCGCGTGGGTCAAGTCACTTTCCGACACGGCAAACGGAAGCATAGGTGGAAAAGAAAAAATAATGCTTGAAACGTTTGTGCAGATGACATATTTTGACCGTATCATAAGCCGCGCGAATACACGCCTCATGGTAATGACGGGTGGGCAGTATGAGCTTAAACGCCGCCGAAGCGCCGAAAATAACCGCAGTCAGAGCGGACTTGAACTTGACGTTATCGACCATTACAACGGCACGGAACGAAGCGTTAAAACCCTTTCAGGCGGCGAATCCTTTAAGGCGTCTCTGTCGCTGGCGCTGGGACTTTCGGACGAGATTCAGTCGTCGGCGGGCGGAATACGTCTTGATACAATGTTCGTTGACGAGGGGTTCGGCTCTCTCGACGAGGATTCGCTCGACCAAGCGATACGCGCGCTCGCGGGACTTAGCGAGGGCAGCCGTCTGGTGGGGATCATATCGCACGTCGGCGAGCTGAAGCGAAAAATCGACAAGCAGATCATCGTTAAGAAAAACGGTGCGGAGGGCAGCACGGCTGAAATCATGGCATAAAAAAATTCCCCGCCTGCTGCGCTGCAGAACGGGGGATCCCTCTTGTATATCTATCCAAGCTGTGATTTTATTATATCACAGCTTGCCGATTTTTTATGTCGTTTCATGTCGAAAATAATAAACAAAAAATATTTTTCTTTTTGTTCATTTTGTATAGCTGAAATCGTCGCCCCAGTTCGCTTTGCGCGCCTGCTTAAAAGCGGCGCCGTCCTTTTTGGTGACAATTTTCTGCGCAATTCCACTTTCTGTGCAAATTTCCAGAGTGATTTTCCCGCTTTCGATTTTCGGGTGACGGACTATCCGCGCATCGGCGGGTTCAGCATTGCCGCGAATTGCCGCGACATAACAGAACTTTTCGTCTTCGTAGGGTGCGTCCCCGCCTTTGAGCTGTTTGTGCAGCTTTGTGCGTGCAATGCGCGCTGAAAAATGACACCAATCGTCGGGCGGGAGCGGACATTTACCGTCGGACGGACACGGCGCGATGATATGCGCGCCCAAATCTATCAGATTTGAGCGTATTTCAAGCAGGTTTGCGAATCCTTTCGGCGTTCCCGGCTCGATTATCACAAGCAGCTTTTCCGCAGCGTTCCAGAGCTTTTTTACTGTCTCCGCGTGCCGCTTCTGCTCAAGCTCGTTCAGCACATACGAAGCTGTAACAAGCTGTGCTTTTGGGGGAATCTCACCGCTCGTAAGGTCGAAGCTTTTCCATTCATATCCGCACGGGAATCCGCCGCTTTTCATAAGCTTTTCGCCTATTTCGGACATATTCTTGTCGCGCTCCAGACAGGTCGCATATTCAATATCGGGGAAAATTTCCGCCGCCGCCCAACAGACTGCGCCCGTACCTGCGCCGATGTCGAGCATTGTTGAGATCTCGCCGTCAAATCGCTTTGCCGCCTGTTCAAGCGCGGCTGACGCCGCACCGTATGTCGCAGGCATACGAACCACGGCGTATGCGCAAGTCTCGACGCTTCCGCTTATTGAAGCGCCTGTTTCGCTGCGATATTTTTCGGACATTTTTGCGGCTGCGGCGGTGAGCTGTTTAAGCGGAAAAGCGCCTGCCTGCTCTTCAAGAAGCAGCCTGAGTTCTATCGGAAGTTCCATTATCAATCCCTTTCTATGCCGCGGTACGCGCTCGGCGTTACGCCGAGTTCCTTTTTAAAAACACGGCTGAAATAGTTTGAGTCGCTGAAGCCGCAGCGGGTCGCGACCTCAGTTATATTGAGCGCACCTTCGCGCAGCTTTGCGCAAGCATGACGAAGCCGTATGTTAAGCAAATATTTCTGCGGTGTCGTGTGATATGCCAATGAAAAAAGGCGGATAAAGTGACGCTGTGAATAGTGCGAGACCGCAAGCAGTTCAGATATTGGGAAATCCTCGGCGAAATGCTCTTCCATGTACGCGGCAGCCTGTGCGATTCCTGTTATTTCGCGCTGTTTTTCGGGACAGCCGTAAAGTCGGGAAAGAAACACTACGATCTGCATAAAAAGCGATGTGAGCATTGTTTCCTTGCCGGGATTGTCCGAGGAATATTCGTCTACGGCGGCTTTAATAAGCCGTTCTATTTCGCTGAAATGGTCGGGCGCAAGCCGTAGGCGGCTGCGAAAGCCCTGCGCGGTGTTGAAGTGCGGTTCAAGCACAAAAAGCGCGTGAAATCCCGCCAGCCGCTTTATGTCGTAATCGGCGGAAAGCAGCGCTTCGGGGCGGAACATGATATTACAAATGTGAAAGTCGCGCGGATTTTCGTATCCGTGAGAAATTCCGCTGCCCATGACAAAAACGTCGCCTCGGCAGACGGAAAACCGCTCGTTATCCACGATATGCTCGGCGTGACCCGAAAGAACAATTACAAGCTCCGAAAAATCCTCATGTCCGTGCAATCCCATGTTTTCAGAGTGTTCGCCGTATTGTATAAAGAACGGAAAGCTCTCGTTTTCCGTAAAAAAGCTGAGTTTCATGTTGAACATTGCTATCACCCTGATATATAATAGCATATTTTTTCGGAAAAATCAATCCTGTCCGTTTTGTGCTATTTATCGGCGCAAAAATTATGTTTTATCCGCGATAATACTGGTAAAATAAAGGCACCATATTCTTTAAAAAGGAGAAATTGAGATGAATCCTTATCTTCCCGCATGGGAGTATATTCCCGACGGCGAACCCCGCGTTTTCGGGGACAGAATTTACGTTTACGGCTCGCACGACCGCGTAGGCTGCGAATGTTTCTGCGACTTTAAGCTGAAAGTTTGGTCGGCGCGTCGTCGTAGTGATTTTCGATATTGTATTT
>USOZ01000133.1 GCA_900556525.1 uncultured Oscillospiraceae bacterium
TGTATCCCGATGAGGCGACGCTGGCGGACTACGCGGCGGCGCAGAAGTACATGGGCGTGTACGTGGTGACGGTGGACGACGACAAGGACGCCGAGGGCGTGGCCCGCGACCTGCTGGCGCGCTGGCAGGCGGCGGAGGACAAGGAAAGTGAGTACGCGGCCATCTGTGAGGAGCTGGGCCAGGAGATCGGCTCTGCCGTGACGTTGGCCGCCGTGGAGGGCGATCCTCTCAGCAGCGCCATCGAGGCGCTGGAGGTGGGCGGCATGGACGCGGTCATCGACCCCTATGAGGACGGGACGTGCTACGTGGTGATGCGGACGGAGACGGACATGAGCGCCGTGGCGCAGACATATTTCGACGTGCTGTGGGAGCAGCGGCTGGAAAGCGCCGTGGTGGTCACCAACAGCAAGCTGTACGACGCCATCGACGCGGGGACATTCTACCAGGCGCTGGCCCAGCTGCGGGCGGATATGGCGGCGGAGAACGGCGACACGGCTGCGTAAGGTTCGTCAAAATAAACGAAAAGCGGAGGAGCTGTCTGACATTTTTCACGATTTTTACATGATGACGAAAATCACCGTTGACTATTGTTAAAAAATTGACTATCATGGTGATAGACAGATTTCCCCGCATGGTGTATAATCATTTCAACATTTTATAGGAGGTAACTTTCATGAAGGACCTGTATCTTGTCAACTGCTGCCGTACCGCCATCGGCTCTTTTGGCGGCTCTCTGAAGAACACTTCTGCCGCCGACATGGGCGCTGTGGTGGTCAAGGAGGCGCTGAAGCGCGCTAACGTAGCCCTCGAGAACGTGGACGAGCTGATGTTCGGCTGCATCCTGACCGCGGCCCAGGGCCAGAACGTGGCCCGCCAGGTCTCCGTGAAGGCCGGTATTCCCTATTCCACCCCCGCTTACACCGTGGGCATGGTCTGCGGCTCCGGCATGAAGTCCCTCATCGAGGCCGCCCGCTCCATCCTGGCCGGCGACAGCGACATCGTTGTCTGCGGCGGCACGGAGAACATGAGCGCCGCTCCCTACGCCTCCATGGACGCCCGCTGGGGCGCTCGCATGGGCGACAAGAAGCTGGTGGACACCATGATCAAGGATGGCCTTTGGGATGCGTACAACAACTACCACATGGGCACTACCGCCGAGAACATCAACGACCTGTGGGGCATCACCCGCGCCGAGCAGGACGCCTTTGCCGCCGCTTCCCAGCTGCTTCCCGCATGCTCAACAATGCTTTGCAGCCACATATTGTAGATCATCTGCCAGACAACGGCAAATCCGTACATTATGGTAAGGTATCTTATGCTCGACTCCGCCTTGTCGGCGACATCATTTCCGCTTCCATAGCGTATTGCTGAAATTGCCTTTATAAAATAGACAATTCCCGCAGTGATGAAAATTGCAAAAAACAAATACGGGATAAGTATAAGCCCCGCGCTGTCGATAGCCTGAAGCCGTTCTACCCATGTTCCCAGAACGCTGATAAAATCAAGCGGCGACAGCGCCGAGTCCATATCCGAAACGCTGCTATTTCCTGTAATTGCACCGCTCCAGTAATTTACTGCGCTTTCTGTTTTTTGCAGCATTGGGAAATTGAAAACCGGAATAAAAAGCCCGATGATCATTATTGCCGCGAGAACGATTCCGAGACCCTTTCTCAGAAATTTTTGCCCGAAATCTTCGGGCAGATGCACCGAGGAAATCGCTGCTGTAGGACGCGCCTGCGCGCTTAATTCCTTTCCGCAGAACCTGCACACAATAGCTTCGTCCTGAATTTCTTCCGCGCAATAGGGACACTTCTTCATAATATTTCCTCCTGACTTTACAATTTAATACTAATTCTTAATCAATATATAGACGTTGTCTATATGAAGATTGAAAAATAGTATAAAAGTGCGTTTGCTTTGGGTCTGAGATGAGCAGACCCGCTTATTGTTCAAGGCAATTTATACTTAGGGAAGCGCTGAATAAATCGCGGCACGCATCTTGCTTGCATATTTTCCGCCTGATTGCACGAAAACTCCTTGAAATACATCAAGTATTCCTGCGTCATTTTCATACAATCACTGGGGGCGGCTTCCGCTACGAAAAATCTGTCTGCGCAATCTGCATACCCGATTTAATCAGAACTTCCCTAGTACCAATTAAAAATTATACAAAAAACCCAGCATATTTCTTGCATATATGGGCTATATGGAGATTTTTTTATAGTTTTATTGGTTCTTAGTATTAGCCTTTTCTATATCATACCTGCTTTTAGAGAATATTTCAATATAAGTTGTAAAAACAGCACGTTTTTTGTAAAAAATAACTTGATTTTGAGAAAAAACGCCTTTTTTACACAAAAGTGTTACCGCCTTTGTGCAAATAGGTGCAATAAAAATGCTGAAAAACAACAATTCCCCACCTTTCAACATCAATCAGACGTTATCATGCACAAAATATCGGCGTTTATTTTGTTGTATTTGTAAAATTTTATGGTAACGTTTTCATCTATTGATATTTTCGGCTAAATGTTATATAATGGATATGTTATACCGGTTGTGAAAAGCAAGCGCTTTAGATTACCCGGTAGCGTGCGCAGCCGAGGAATCTGCGCGCCTTTTACTGATTTTTAAAATAAGGAAGGACAGGTATCAATATGAAATTTGGCTATTTTGATGACGCAAATAAGGAATACGTCATTACTTCTCCCCGCACTCCCTATCCGTGGATCAACTACCTCGGAACTCAGGGCTTCTTCTCTCTGATTTCCAACACGGCAGGCGGCTACAGCTTCTACAAGGACGCAAGACTTCGCCGCATTACCCGCTATCGCTACAACAATGTTCCCGTGGACATGGGCGGACGTTATTTCTATATCAATGATGGCGGTCATGTGTGGAACCCCGGCTGGTCGCCCGTAAAGACCGAACTTGACAGCTACGAATGCCGTCACGGTATGGGCTACACCATTATAAAGGGCGAATCCAAGGGCGTTGAAGCTAAGGTAACATTCTTTGTTCCCCAGGATTTTAACGGCGAGGTTCAGAAGGTTACAATAACCAATAAGACAAATGGATTTAAGAAAATAAAGCTGTTCAGCTTCCTCGAATGGTGTCTCTGGGACGCAAACGACGACTCCACAAACTTCCAGAGAAACTTCAACACGGGCGAAGTTGAGATCGAAGGCAGCACAATTTACCACAAGACCGAATATAAGGAACGCCGCGACCATTTCGCATTCTATTCCGTAAACGCGAAGATAAACGGCTTTGATACCGACCGCGAGAGCTTCCTCGGTCTGTATAACGGCTTCGGCGAGCCTAAGACGGTTATGCAGGGAACTCCCTCGAACTCCGTTGCTGATGGCTGGTCGCCTGTCGCTTCCCATTATATCGAGATCGACCTTGAAGCGGGCGAAAGCAAGGATTTCGTTTTCGTACTCGGTTATGTTGAAAACCCTGTTGACGAAAAGTTCGCGCCCGACCTCACTCCCGAGGATAAGCTCATCACTACCGCAAATTCCAAGAAAAATATAATCAACAAGAAGCGCGCTCATGAGATGATCGAAAAGTGCAACACCTCCGAAAAGGCGGATCAGCTTTTCGCTGAACTCAAGGCGCACTGGAACAGCCTTCTCGGTCAGTATCACGTTGATTCTCCCGACGAAAAGGTAAACCGCATGGTAAACATCTGGAACCAGTATCAGTGCATGGTTACCTTTAATATGTCCCGCTCCGCTTCTTATTTTGAAAGCGGTATCGGCAGAGGCATGGGCTTCCGCGACAGTAACCAGGATCTCCTCGGTTTCGTTCATCAGATCCCTGCCCGCGCAAGAGAACGTCTTATCGACCTCGCAGCTACAATGCTTGAGGACGGCGGCGCATATCACCAGTATCAGCCGCTCACCAAAATGGGCAACCACGAGCTTGGCTCGAACTTCAACGACGACCCGCTCTGGATGATCCTTGCGGTTGCAGCATATTTAAAGGAAACAGGCGACCTTTCTATTCTTAACGAGAAAGTGCCTTATGAAAATAAGGAAGAGCTTGCTGACACAATGCTTGATCACATGAAGAGAGCGTTCAACCACGTTGTAAAGAAAGTCGGACCTCACGGACTTCCGCTCAGCGGACGTGCAGACTGGAACGACTGCCTTAACCTCTCCTGCTTCTCCGACAAGCCCGGCGAGTCTTTCCAGACCTACAACAACAAGAAAATGTTCTCCGAACCGCCTTTCTACAGCCAGGTTGCGGAATCCGTAATGATCGCGGGTATGTTCTGCTTTATTGCTCCCGAATACGCTGCAATGTGCCGTCTTATGGGTGACGAAGCCGAAGCGCAGAGAGCTGACGCGGAAATCGCAAAGATGAAGGAACTCACAATGCAGTACGGCTTCGACGGCGAATGGTTCCTCCGCGCTTACGACCACTACGGTCACAAGGTTGGCTCTAAGGAATGCGAAGAGGGCAAGATCTTCATCGAGCCGCAGGGCTTCTGTGTTCTCGCAGGTCTCGGCAAGGAAACAGGCGACGACATCAAGACCCTCGACAGTGTTTCAAAATATCTCAATTCCGACCACGGTCTTGTTCTTAACAACCCCGCGTTCACAACCTATCATATCGAATACGGCGAAATTTCCACATATCCCGCAGGATATAAGGAAAACGCAGGTATCTTCTGCCACAACAACGCGTGGATCATGTGCGCTGAGGCGGCTGTCGGCAGAGGCGATAAGGCGTTTGAATACTATTCAAAGATTGCTCCCGCGTTCAGAGAAGAGTTCTCCGACCTCCACAGAACCGAGCCTTATGTTTACGCTCAGATGATCGCAGGTAAGGACGCTCCTCGTCACGGCGAAGCTAAGAACAGCTGGCTGACCGGTACGGCGGCGTGGAACTTTGTTGCAATTTCGCAGTACATTCTCGGTATCAAGCCCAGTTACAGCGGTCTTGAGGTCAACCCCTCAATTCCTCATGCATGGGACGGTTTCTCCGTATCCAGACTATTCCGCGGCGCGACCTACAACATTAAGGTTTCTAACCCGAACCACGTTTGCAGCGGCGTAAAGAGCATGATTGTAGACGGCAAGCCCGTTGAAGGCAACATTGTTCCTGCATTTGCTAACGGAACTCACGAGGTCGAGGTCGTTCTCGGCTAAAATATCAAGGCAAGCATACAGCAACCCCCGTTCCATTGGAATTGGGGTTGTTGGTGTAAGATAAAGCAAATACTACACTCGCGCATTTTACCGAACAGACATTGCAAAAGCCGCTGTGTTAGGCGTTTTCGCTAACGCGGCGGCTTTCAACTTGCCCTGCTTTTTCGCACTTTACGAAACGCCGCCGTTTGCACGGGTGGTACAGACGGCGCACTTGCGCGGCGCGCTGCATTCGGCTTTGCCGAATGCGGCTGGCGGCGGCGAAGCCGCCGCCCCTTTGCCTGACCGCCCG
>USOZ01000134.1 GCA_900556525.1 uncultured Oscillospiraceae bacterium
CAGCTACAGGGGATAATATCGGGATTCAGGTGGACCGCACGAAGCGCATTCATGATATCACCCTTGCTAATGGCGATATTCATGCGCGACAGCTGCGATATGATATTGTCCATTGATATGTACGGAAAGGTCAATTCTCTGAATGCCTCGGTAAGCGCAGGCATACTTATGTACGAGGTCGTACGTCACAGAAGATAGGAGGCGATGGGATGTCTGATTTCAATTTAGAAGATATTCTTGCGGAAGTTGAAAATAAAAGAACAAAATCCCGCGCTTCGGGGTCGGACGAGCCGACGCCCGAGGGATACGCTCCGGATTTTGACGTTGACGATATTTTAAAGATAGGCGAGGGCTTTGTTCAGCGTCTTATGAAAGAAACGCTTGGAATTGATATTCCCATGCCGCTCCCCCGCCTTAAATACAACGACGCGATGAACCGCTACGGCTCAGACAAGCCCGATACACGCTTCGGAATGGAAATCACAGACATATCCGATACCGTTAAGAACTGCGGCTTCTCCGTTTTCACTTCCGCAATCGAAAACGGCGGCTCGGTAAGAGGTATCGTTGCGAAAAACGCCGTTGGAACGCTTACCCGCAAGGAGATCGACAAGCTGACCGAAACCGCAAAGGGTATCGGCGCAAAGGGGCTTGCGTATATCCGCTGGGTTGACGACGCACCCTCCTGCTCATTTGCAAAGTTCATGCCCGAGGACGAAATGAAAGCTATTTTGACTGCACTCGGCTGCGAAAAGGGCGATGTTGCGCTTATTGTCGCAGACAAAAACAAGGTCGTTCTCCCCGTTCTCGGTGCGCTCCGCTTAAAGGTCGCAAAACAGCTTGATATTATCCCCGAGGGCTTCAACTTCCTCTGGATAACCGAATTCCCGTTCTTTGAATACAACGACGAAACAAACCACTGGGACGCTATGCACCACCCGTTTACAATGCCGCTTGACGAGTGTCTGCCTTATCTTGAAACTGCTCCCGAAAAGGTTTTCGCAAAGGCATACGACCTCGTTTTGAACGGAACTGAGCTTTGCAGCGGCTCGATAAGAATTACCGACTACGAGCTTCAGGAGAAAATGTTTAAGGCGCTCGGACTTACACCCGAGGAAATTGAAGCGAAATTCGGCTTCCTCGTTGACGCATACAAGTACGCTGCTCCTCCGCACGGTGGAATGGGAATCGGTCTTGACCGTCTTTCAATGCTTATCTGCGGTGCAGACAGCTTGCGCGACGTAACCGCTTTCCCGAAAATCAAGGACGCAAGCGAGCTTATGAGCGAATGCCCCGCTTCTGTTGACGAAAAGCAGCTCGAAGAACTGCACATCAGAACCGTCGAGGAATAAATTTAACACAAAAACTCCCCGTTATGAATTTCATAGCGGGGAGTTTTTGTATCATGATCAGTACCAATTAAAAACTATACAAAAAAAACAAGTATAATCTTTGCGTACATGGGTTATACGAGAATTTTACATATGATTTTATTGGTGCTGAGTATTATTCACTTTATCGTTTCAAGCAGCACATCATACGCTTGGCTTGCCTCGCACGGAATATCGGGAACAACCTCAAGTTCGGGATTATCCGCGTCAACTCGAATAAATTGCTTTGTCGAACAGGACAAATAAAGTCCGCTTTCGGGCATACGCCACATTGTGATATCCCCATAGGAATATGCGGCGTTCCCGGGTATTTCGCCTATAAGCGTGCCGAGAGAATTATCCTTGATATACTCCGCAAAAAGCATTGCCGAGCTGAAAGAGTCGTTAGAAGTCAGCAAATAAACATTACCTGTAAATGTCAGCTCACCTACACGTTCGTTGACTTCGCCGCCGTTAAAATACGGCATTAAAAATCCCAGCCGCCAGCTATATGAGTCCGTTTTATAGCTGTCAACGTCAAGATACCGTATAAATTCGTTGACGACCAGCGAATTCCCGCCGCCGTTGCTGCGCAAATCAACCGCAACATTGCGAATGTTCATATCTTTTATTTTCGAGAACATTTCGCGTAGGGTATCCTTATAAACATCATTGTAAGTGCAGCTCTCAAGAGTCAGAACAGCAAGTGAATTTTCTTCGTCAATTTCATAGTAAACAAACGGTTTCTCCTCTGCCCTATCAGCATAATACTCCGCGTTCAACGCCATATACTCATCAAACGGCAAAAAATCTGCGTCCGAATACGTTATCGTCTGAATTTCATCACCGCGTGTAAATTCAAGCGTCAGGCCGTCTCCGTCAAGCTCGAGATAGTCAAGTCCGAAATCATTGTTGAGCGCGTAAATAACGTCCTTTTCCGCCCATTCCGGAAACTCAAAGCTGTAACGGTCGCTGATTGAATCGAAAAAATCGGTATAATCGACGCCGTTCACCTTGGTTATCTCCCAGCCTCCCTTGACCTTCTCGGCATAATCATACCGAAAAACATCATTTTCGCCGTCGCGACTGCTAAAAACGTTTGTGTGTGCGTCGCGTAACGGCGAAACAGTCTTTTCCATTGAGATCAGCAGATCCATAACCGTAATTTCGGGTATTTCGGACAGCTTTTTCAGCTCATTTTCATATGCTACCGTGACTTCCGCAGGCGTTTCCGAGATGAACTTCGGGTGTATTCGCTTCAGAGTGTTCATCAAAGTGTTCATATCGCTTTGTGCCTGCTCATATGTAATCACGGCATTGCTGTCGGACGAATACGGTTTATCAATATACGTTGCGCTTCCCCAGTACGGGTTGCAGAATGTGCCAATAAAGCACAACCCGCCTAACAGAAGCGCACCGATAAGTTCAAGCGAAACAACATGACCTTTCGGCTTCCGCAAAACAGCAAACAGAATAACTATCGCAGCGGGAAGCAGCGAACAGACAGCGCCGACCCAAAGCGGCAACGTAAACAAGAACATTCCAAGCGGGATTATCCCGACCGCGAGCGCCAGCGAAAGCGCATACGGCACAATAAACGCAGCTTTTTTCAATTTTTCTCTCCTTAACAAAACTATGCAGACTTTCGCCTGCACAGTCATTATTTTTGTTTTGAACTATTTATTCAGCGTCCTCTGCCTTTTCTTCAACAGGAGTAAGAAGTTCCTTTATAGAAAGGCTTACTCTGGACTTTTCGGGGTCGATCTCAGTAATCTTTACATCAACAACCTGTCCGACAGAAAGAACCTGAGCAACGTTTGTTACACGCTCAAGAGCAATCTGGGAAATGTGGATAAGACCGTCAACACCGGGAATGATCTGTGCGAATGCGCCGAAAGGTGTAATAGAAACGACCTGTGCCTTAACAACGTCGCCCTCGGAGAATTCAGCGAGGAACTTCTTCCACGGGTTGTCATCAGGATTCTTAGCGCTGAGAGATACGCGCTTCTTTTCGAGGTCAAAACTCTTTACATATACGTCGAGCTTGTCGCCGATAGAAACAACTTCCTTGGGGTGCTTAATTCTGTTCCATGTAAGCTCGGAAGAATGAACCATTCCGTCTACACCGCCGAGATCAACGAATACGCCATAGCTTTCCATAGACTTAACTTCGCCTGTGAAGTGCTTGCCAACCTCGAGTTCTTCCCAGAACTTAGCCTTTACAGCGTCGCTTACTTCGCGTTCAGCAGCCTTGATAGAACCTACAACTCTGCTTCTGCCTTCATTTACTTCGATAACCTTGAAGCCTACTTCCTTCTTGAGAATGTCTTCAAGCTTGCCGTTTCTGGAAACGCCTGTCTGAGAAGCGGGGATAAATACTCTTGCGCCATCTTCGCTTGTAACGATAACGCCGCCCTTTACAACAGCGGTAACTGTACCCTTAACGGTTGCGTTCTCTTCCTTAGCCTTGATGATCTTTTCCATGCCTGCCTGAGCGTCAACCTGCTTCTTGGAGAGGTATACATAACCCTCTGCGTCATTTACCTTTGTAACGATGCAGTCGATAACGTCGCCAACTTTAACAACATCCTCGGGAGAAAGCGCGGGATTTGCGGAAAGCTCTTCGGCAGGTATGTAGCCGGAGTGCTTGGTGCCGATGTCTACGACCGCTTCGGTCTTGTTTACAGCAACAACCGTAGCCTTAACCCTGTTCCCCGTATATACTCTGACCCGATCCATCTGGTCGAGTGCCGCCATGAATTCCTGATCCATAGCTTCATCTTTAATAATTTCGCTCATAGTAATATGAACCTCCTTAATTATATACGCAGGGGTTGAAGCTCCTGCTGTTATTCCTATTTTAACATCATGCGATGATAAAAGGCTTTTCAATTCGCTGCGATTCAGCGCTGCCGCGTTCTCCGCGAACAATGTGGTGCAATGCCTGCTGCAAATCTCTGCCAGCTTGCGTGAATTGCTGCTGTGCGGTCCGCCGACAACTATCATAAGGTCGCTTTCCCGCGCAAGCCTGTCCGCTTCCTGCTGGCGATTCGTAGTAGCACTACATATTGTATCAAAAATTTTTGCTTTTGTATAGTGTTTTTTGATGATTTTTTTTAATTCCGCCCATTTCACCATATCAAAGGTAGTCTGAGCCACTGCAATTAGTGCATTTTCACCAAACGATTTCTGCGTTTTTAACAGTTCGTACAGTTCATCTGCGGAGTTGACCGCTTCCGCCCTGCCCTGCGCGTGACCGAGAATACCAATTACCTCTGGGTGATTTCTGTCGCCCGCTATCAGTACGTCGGCATTTTCTTCCGAAACTATCCTGTGTATTTTCTCAACAAAAGGACAGGTCGCGTCAACATAATCTATATTCTCGGCGGTCAGTCTGTCGTATACCGACTTACCTACGCCGTGACTTCTTATGATAAGCGGGGTTTTATCCGCCGAAATCTCTTCTGTAACGTAAACGCCCTCTTTTTCAAGCTCGGCGATAACGTCGTTGTTATGTATCAAAGGACCGAACGTATATGCTCTGCCGAAGCGTTTCGCCGTTTCGCCCGCAAGCTTCATTGCGCGAGTTACGCCAAAACAAAAGCCCGCCGTCTTTGCAACAGTAATTTCACTCATTTTCTTCCGCAGCAGCCTCCTGCACGCCGAAAAGCTCATCATGCAGGCTCTGCAGTTCGCCTTGAATACGCTTGCTTACATTTCTCATACTCTTTCTGTCGTCGGGGTCAATTTTAAGCTCATCAGCGGGGATAAGTTCGCCTATTGTCAAATCGACTTTGCGCTTTCCCGTATATTTCAGACAAACGGGAAGCACGGGAGCGGCCGCCTGCGAAGCGATAAGTGCAATTCCCGACTTCACGCGTCCGAGGTTACCGTCCTTAGAGCGTGTTCCCTCGGGGAAAATGACAAAAATACGCTCTTCTCCGAGAACCTCGACCGCTTTCTGTATCGGCGCTTCATCGCCCGAGCCGCGAACGACTATAACGACAGTCACCGT
>USOZ01000135.1 GCA_900556525.1 uncultured Oscillospiraceae bacterium
GCGTTCTTGGCGGCAATTTCCTTTTCCCAGTCGTCAAAGCCCTTGCGAACTCTGTCGAGAGTGTCGTAGCAAACACTCGGGAGCTTTCCGCCCCAGATCTTTTCGCTGTCGCCGAACGCCTTTTCAAAAGCGTCTTTCAGCGTCGGAAATGCTTTATCGTCGTCGCCGGCAAGGCTCTTCGCGAAGTCGAGAATACGGTTTGCGGTAGCCTCCGCACCCCAGAAATCCTCCGAGCCGTCATCCTCAATGGTCTCGAGTCCGTAGCTCTTGAAGATCGAGTTGAGCTGATCGGTTATCGTGCTCTTCGGAGTACTTGAAGCAAGCCCGCCGAGAAGCTTTGAGATAACGTCTTTCATCGCTTCGTTCTTCGTCTGGCGACCCGACTTGCCCTGATAGCTGCCGTAGCTCTTTTCACTCGTGGCGGTCTTGTCCTTGGGGGCATTTTCGTTAGCGCTGTTCGAGCGGTTGTCCGTAACGGTCGCCTTTGTGTAGGCGGGCGTGTAGCCCGTTTCGGACTTAACGAACTTGTCGGTGTGTTCGGAAGCCAGCGTCGTGCTCTTTTCCTCCGAAACGCGTTCTGCGGGCTTGGGTGCGGTTGCACTTGTAACAGCAGATGTTTCGGCGATTCTTCCTACGCTCATCATTAAGCATCATTCCTTTCAATTTTTTTTGAAGCACTGCACCTCCATGCGCTGTGCAGTTCTCTCACTTGTTATATCGACAGATAAAATTAAAACTTTAGCTTTTTTTGCTTTTTTGACGATATGCCCAGAACTTGTTGAGAATAAAATTTATCGGAATTGTCACGAACATATTGAGTATCGGCGCGATAAGGTCGGAGAGCTTTTCTTCGGACAGGCTGCTCGGGAGGAACGTGAGAAATCCGCTGCACCAGCCGATAAAATCGCCTACAAACCCAAAATATTTGCCCACATTCACCAGATTTATCCAGAACAGCAGTAAAACCGTGTTAAGCACAAATCCCAGCGCGTAAGAAGCATAGGTTTTCAGCAGAACGCGCCACCAAATACGCTTTTCCTTAGTTTCGTCCTCTTTAAACACGAACCGCGAGCCCCAAAAGTATGCGTTAAGCACGCTTATCAGGAAGCCGAGCGTGTTTGAAATAACGATGTCAAGCCCGAAAACAAGCCTGCAAATCTCGAAAACGAGGTAATTCACAAGCGTGTTTGAAACGCCGACAAGTCCGAATTTTATGAACTGGATTATATTTTTTTTGTTCATTTTATCTTCGTTACGATATGTTCGCCGATCTTTTCAAGCGGAAGCTGAGTCGTGACTGCGCCGATTTTCTGCGCAACTCCGGGCATTCCGTAAACAACGCAGCTTTCCTCGTCCTGACCTATCGTGTAAGCGCCCGCTTCCTTGAGCTTCAGCAGCCCCTCTGCTCCATCCGCGCCCATTCCCGTAAGGAGCGCCGCAACGGCATTTCTGCCCGCTGCTTCGGCAACGCTAGTGAAAAGAACGTCAACGGAGGGGCAGTGTCCCGACACCTTTTCGCCGTCCTTGCTTGAGATGTAGTAACCGTTCGCGTCGCGCTTCACGCGCATCTGCTTTCCGCCCGCCGCAACGATTATACGTTGACTTTCTTCGCGAATTTCTCCCGACTCACCCCGGTCCTCGGCTTCTTTTGCCGACATTTGCGAAATTCGGTCGAGCCTCTGCGCGAACAGGTTAGTGAACGTCGGCGGCATATGCTGAGTGATAACTACAGGCGGCATATTCGCGGGGAAGTGCTTGATTACTTCCGTAAGCGCGTCGGGTCCGCCCGTACTTGCTCCGAGCGCGACGATTTTCAGTCCCGAGGGAGCCGACGGAAGCAGCGCGGGTATCGGCGCGGGAGCCTGCACAGGTTTATGTGCGGGTACAGGCTTCGGCACGCGTATTTTCGCCATGCGCGAATAGCGCATTGTGCTTGTAAGTCTGAAAAAGAATTTATCAATGCTTTTCTGATTGCTTGTTTCGGGCTTTCGCACAAAGTCCAGCGCTCCGACGCTTATCGCGTCAAGCGCGCTCAGCGGCGACGAGGTTATAACGATTACGGGAACGGGGTGAGTCGGGAGAAATTCGCGAAGAAAGTCAATTCCGCTCATTCCTGGCATTTCAACGTCCATTGTTACAACGTCGGGTTTCAGCGCGGTTATTTTCTGGCGCGCTTCCGCCGCATTTGAAGCTGTTCCGACGACTTCTATTCCGTGCGACGAGGAAAGTCCGCCGCTTAGAAAGCTTCTGAAAAGCGGCGAGTCGTCAACGATAAGAACTCTGATATTATCCGACATAATTCTCCTTCTTTATCTACAATGTCTATAAACGGTGCAAACCGCCGTTAAAGCGGTTTGCGGTATATTGCGGGTTTGATATAGTCGAAGTTGGTCTCTCCGCGCGGAATGCTCTCAGCGTGGCCGATAAAAAGATAGCCGCCGGGAGCAAGCACGTCGTAAAACCGTCTTACAAGGTTATTTTTCGTTTTCGCGTCGAAATATATCATTACATTCCGACAGAAAATAAGGTCGAACGGGTTTTTCTTGTACGGGATAGGATCCATGAGGTTGAACACCTTAAAAACGACCTCTTTGCGCACGTCCTCGTTTACGCGGTAACAATCGTTGCCCATCGGGGTGAAGTACCTGCGTTTTACGCTTTCGCTGAGATTTTTCATGCTGTCCGCGTGATAAATTCCCTGCTGAGCTTTCGCGAGAACTTTCATTGAAATATCCGTTGCGAGTATTTTCGTATCCCACTCCGAAGCCTGCGGCCCGAAAAATTCGAGCAGCTCGATCTCGTTCGTATACGGTTCTTCGCCGCTTGAACAGCCCGCGCTCCAGAGGTAGATTATCTTATTTTTCTTTTTCTTCACAAGCTCGGGCAGCAGCGTTTCACGCATAAAGTCATAATGCTCAGGCTCGCGCAGAAAATATGTGTGGTTCGTCGTCAGTCGGTTCATAAGGCTTACCGCCTCTGTTCCCGTTTTATCGGCAAAAACCATGTCAAGATAGGAGGAATAGTCCGAAAAACCTCGCGTTGTAAGCACGTTTCCGAGCCGCCCCTCTATAAGTGTACGCTTTTTTGAAAGATCTATGCCGTAATGTTCGTGAACGAATCCGACCAGACGATGAAATTCATTGTCGGTTATTGAAGCTGGCATAACGACACCTTCTTATTCAGCGGAAACGAAGCTGTGCTGATCATTATCATAAACGAGCTTGTTTATGTCAAGCACCAGCTTTATCCCGTCGGGCATTTCAAGCAGATATTTGATGAACTTATTGCTGTTCACGCTTGTGCTTTCAGGCGATTTCGCAATATGCTGCTGTGAAACCGAAAGTACCTCGAGAACCTCGTCAACGATCATGCCGACCTGAACATCGTCAATGTAGATGATAATTGTGCAGGTGTGCTCGTTATAGGGTATCTCTTCTCTGCCGAAGCGGCTGCGTATGCTCACAACGGGAAGAACCTTACTTCTTACGTTGATAATTCCCTTTATATAAGGCGGAACGCCCGGAACGGCGGTAATATGCGGAACGCCGATGATTTCCACTACATTCGGTATTTCGATTCCGTAAACCTGATTGTCGATGTGAAAGGTAAGGACCTTTGTTATCTCGCGCTCCTTTTCCTCCGCGGCTTCGACCTTATTTTTCTTTAACTGCTCCTGCTTTTCGAGAAGCTCTTTAAAATCCATAGCCATTTCCGTTTCCTCCTCAGCACGACGCGACAAGCGTATTTACGTCAACGATAAGCGAGATGCTTCCGTCGCCCATTATCGTACAGCCCGAAAGGCCCTCGCCCTTTATATTGTACTGCGACAGATACTTCGGGAAAGGCTTTACAACGACCTGCTGCTCGCCGACGAGCTTATCGGCAAAGAGGCAAACGCTGCGGTTTTCGGTTTCGATAAGGATAAGAATTCCGTCCTCGATTTCGGTTATCTCCGTCGGAAGTCCGAACTTTTCGTGCAGGCGCAGAATCGGGTAGCAGGTTCCGCGTATCATTATCATTTCGCCGTGCTGCGTGTCCTGAATAAGCTGTTCGCGGCGAACCATGAAGCTTTCCTTTATCGAGGAGATGGGAAGCGTGAATATCGCGTCGCCTACGCGGATCTCCATACCGTCGATGATCGCTAGAGTGAGCGGAATTTTTATAACGAACGTCGTTCCGTGACCGTGCTTGCTTTCAACCGCAAGGCTTCCGCCGACCTTTTCGATATTTTTCTTTACAACGTCCATGCCGACGCCTCTGCCGCTGTATTCGGTAACAACGTCGTTTGTCGAGAAGCCGGGCAGGAGTATCATATTCTGAATTTCGCGCTCGGTATATTCGTTTTCGGGCTTTGTGAGAAGTCCGTTTTCCATTGCTTTTTGGAGAACTTTTTCCGTGTCGATACCCTTACCGTCATCGGCAACCGTAATGATTACCTCGCCGGAAGCGTTTCTCGCGGAAAGTGTTATCGTAGCCTTTGCGGGCTTTCCGTTCGCGACGCGCTCTTCGGAAGTGTCTTCAACTCCGTGATCCATGCAGTTTCGTACAAGGTGCATTAGCGGGTCGTTAAGGTTATCCACGATAGACTTATCGACTTCGGTCATTTCACCCTCGGTCTTTAGCTCAACGTCCTTTCCGAGCTTAACTTTCATGTCGCGGACGATACGGTTCATTTTCTGGAAAGCGCCCGTAAGCGGAACCATTCGTATCGACATTACAGTATCCTGAAGCTCGTTTGTGAGCTTGCGGAGTTCGCGCGCCGCCTTTGAGAAACTTTCAAGGCGCAGTCCGTCAAGCTCGGGGTTTGATATTACCATTGACTCGGTCGTGATTATTTCGCCGACAATATCGTGAAGCTGGTCAAGCTTTGTGAGGTTTACGCTTATTAAGCTCTGCTTGCCTGCGCTGCTCGTTTTTGCGTCAGCGGCGGAAGCCTTTTTCTGTTCGAGCTTTGCCGCAGGCTTGGGCTGAGCAGGCGCGGGAGCGGAGGGCGCAGCGGACTGTGCGGAAGCTTCCGCTGTCGGAGCGGGCGTTTTCTTCGAGGACGGCTGCAAAATGGAGAACCTGCGCGCATTCCTGCTTCTTAATAAGGTGCGCGAGGAAGCCGAAGTTCTCTCGTTTACTCCCGAGGATGTTGAATCCAACCCCGACTCTGCGAATTACATAATCGACAACGGTTTTCTTATCACATTCCGCGCGCCCGATAACAACGCCGTTCTTCACCAGATCGAAAGCGCCATAAACGTTCAGTCGTACGAAGTTATCGACGGTCAGGGCGCTCACGAAGCCGAAAAAGCTCCCGAAAAACAGCCCGAAGCGCAGCCCGCTCCGACAGCGGTTGCGGAGTTCGCGCGCCGCCTTTGAGAAACTTTC
>USOZ01000136.1 GCA_900556525.1 uncultured Oscillospiraceae bacterium
CCGCAATTTTTTCGCCGTTGAAAAGACGAAGAACGAGTTTTCCTTATATTCTTCCGCGAGCGACCGCATATGCGCAATAATATCCTTATTCCGGTGTATCATATCTGTCAGCTCGGCGCACGGAAATTCCCCGCACACTCCGCAGAATTTCGAGCCGTGACGTTCATTGCAGGCGAACACTCCGCATCTGCCCGATTCAGCCCACTCGGGAACACATCCGTTCATTTAAAGGCAGCCTGCGCAAATCCCGTCCGCCTTTTTCGGGCAGCCCGTACAGTCGCCGCCGCACGGAGCCAATGTCGAAAAAATCGTTTTATCGGTCATTTTTCCTCCCTTTAGGCTTCGGCGCAGGCAGCTCATCATACATTGCCTCAAAAAGTCCCGCGAGATATTCGCGGTCGTCAACGTTATCGACGAGCAGCATTTCCTTTGCGCCCTCGTACGGCGTTTCAAGCGCGGCTTCGGGCATATATGCCCGCGCGGAGCTTACATTTTTAACGAGAAAACGGTCGTCGTATATCCCGCCGATAAGCTTTCCGCGGTAATACAGCATAAATTCTCCCATCATCAGACGCGAGGAAACCTCTTCCAGCCCCGAGAGCTGTTCAAGTATAAAATTCAGATATTCCCTGCTTGAAGCCATGTTTCACCGCCTATTCGATCTCCGTAAAACGCTCCACTCTCATTTTCAGCTTGTATTTTTCCCGCAGCGCGGCGATTTTTTTCATCATTTCCGATTTATGGTGAGCGTCAATAGCGTGCTGATCGCGCCATTTGTCGATAAGAAGTACGGTCTCGGGGTCGTTCATCGGGAAAAAATATTCATAACGCTCATTGCACTCTTCAGTGCGCACGTCGGCAACGATTCCGCTTTCAGTCATTTCTTCGGCAAATTTACGCGCGCCGCCGTTTCTGCCCGTGTAATAAATATTTACAGTTATGCTCATTTTTCCCTTTCGCTTTATACCATTTAATATATAGCCTGTTATCAGGTGCGCTGCCACATCAGCGGTCCGCCGAAAAACAACCCGAGCAGCACCACGATAAGTATTGACGTTATAGCGAGCGAAAGCTGTATCGCAAGGCGCTTCGTGCTTCGCTCCTTTACTTCCGTATAAACGACCTCTCCGCCGCGCAGCCCTATTCGACAGGTATCGCCGACCTCGATAACGCTATTGTGCCGCTCATACGAACACGCGCGCAGCAGTTCGCCCTTCTTTTCATAACGGAACACGAACTTGTCGCGATTTTTCTGCGGGTCATAAATAATGTCAATTATTTCCGCTTCATAGTATGTAATTTTCTCGTCCATTTTTTCTCTCCCAAAGATTTTATTTCGTTTTTCTCTATGTAATGTTATTATAACACATTTGAAAATAAAAGTAAAGCGCCGCTATCCGAACCGTCAAAATGTACAAAAAAATAAATAAAACTTTGTTAAAAATCCCGCCCTTGTGCTGTAAACGTTTTACTGGTATAATAAAGCTATGAAAGCGCGGAAAAGCGCTTTGAATTGTTGACACGAACAGGAGGTTCTTCCAATGAACTACGGTTATTTTGACGAAAAGAATAAGGAATATGTCATTACCAGACCCGATACGCCCTCGGCATGGGCAAACTATTTAGGCTCGCCCGAATACGGCGCGATTATCTCCAACAACGCAGGCGGCTACAGCTTCGTAAAGTCCGGCGCAAACGGACGAGTTATCCGTTACCGCTTCAACTCCGTAGCAACCGACCAGCCCGGCCGCTACCTTTATATCCGCGACAACGAGGACGGCGATTTCTGGTCCGCTTCATGGTCGCCCGTATGCAAGCCGCTCGACAGCTATAAGAGCGAATGCCGCCACGGTACCGCATACACGGTAATCACTTCCGAATATAAGGGCATAAAGTCCGAGGTAACCTACTACGTTCCCCAGGGCGCGACATACGAAGTATGGGCGGCTAAGGTAACAAACACCTCTGATAAGCCCAGAAAGCTCTCCGTAACGGGCTACTGCGAATTCGTAAACGACCCGAACTATGAACAGGATCAGGTAAACCTTCAGTACACCCTCTTCATCACACACACCTATTTTAAGGGCAATTATATCCACCAGATGCAGAACGAGATATACAACCCGAACAGCGGACGCTTCCTCGGTCTTGCGGCTGCAAAAGTTGACGCATACTGCGGCGACCGCGACGCGTTCGTAGGCTCCTACAGAAGCTACGCGAACCCCAAGGGCATTGAAGAAGGTCTTAAGGGCGATCTTAACTACAACACCAACTCCTGCGGCGCTCTCCAGAGCGACATTACCCTCGCTCCCGGCGAAACAAAGGAATTCACCTACGTTCTCGGCGGACAGAAGACCGAGGCTGAAATTACCGAAATTATCGGCAGATATGAAAAGAGCGGCGCTGTTGAAGCCGACCTCGCCGCACTCAAGGAATTCTGGCATTCCAAGCTCGGCAACTTACAGGTACACACTCCCGACGAGGATTTCAACAATATCGTAAACGTATGGAACGCTTACAACTGCTTCATCACCTTTATCTGGTCGAGAGCCGCTTCGTTCCAGTACTGCGGTCTGAGAAACGGCTTCGGCTACCGCGATACCGTTCAGGACATTCAGGGTATTATCCACCTTGCTCCCGAAATGGCGAAGAAGCAGATCGTGTTCATGCTCTCCGCGCAGGTAACGAACGGCGCGGGACTGCCGCTCGTTAAGTACGATCACAAGGCGGGTCAGGAAAATCACCCCGACGAAAATGATGAAAACTCCGTTTACGCGAAGCAGACAGGTCACCCCTCTTACAGAGCTGACGACGCGCTCTGGCTCTTCCCGACGGTTTACAAGTACGTTTCCGAAAGCGGCGACAGCGCGTTCCTCGACGAGGAAATTTTCTACGCTAACGACGGCGAAAAGGGTACGGTCTACGACCACCTCAAGAGAGCTATCGACTTCTCTATGAACCACCTCGGAAATCATGGTATGCCCGCAGGTCTGCACGCTGACTGGAACGACTGCTTGCGCCTCGGTAAGAAGGGCGAATCCACATTCGTAGCATTCCAGCTCGTTTACGCGGTAAAAATTCTCCGCACATATGCCGTTGAAAAGAACGATACCGAATATATCAAGTACCTCGACGAGATCAAGGCTAAGCTCGACAATATTCTTGCTGACTGCTGGAACGAGGACAGATGGATCCGCGGCTATAAAGAGGACGGAACCGTTATCGGTCAGCGCACCGACCCCGAAGCAAATATGTGGCTCAACCCGCAGTCTTGGGCGGTCATCTCGGGCTTCGCAAGCAAGGAACAGGCTGAAAAGTCTATGGACAGCGTAGAGCGCGAACTTAACACTCCCTACGGTGCAATGGTTATGTATCCGCCTTATAAGCACCACGGCTTCGACGGCGCGCTTATGCAGTGCTTCAACGCCTGCACAAAGGAAAACGCAGGTATCTTCTCTCAGCCGCAGGGCTGGCTGATCCTTGCTGAATCCAAGCTCGGACACGGCAACCGTGCATATAAGTACTGGAAGGAAGCAGCTCCCGCAACCTACAACGAAAACGCAGAGCACAGAGTTCTTGAGCCCTATGTTTACGGTCAGTTCGTTGAAGGTAAGGACAGCCCCTTCGCAGGTCGTGCTCATGTACACTGGCTGACAGGTACGGCTTCTACCGTTATGGTAGGTACTACAGAGGGTATCCTCGGTCTTAACCCCGAAACAAAGGGACTCGTTATTGACCCGTCTATCCCCTCCGAGTGGAAAGAATACACCATGGAAAAGACTTTCCGCGGAAAGAAGCTGAACGTAACGGTCAAGAACCCGAACGGCAGCGAACACGGCGTTAAGTCCGTGACCGTAAACGGCGAAAAGCTCGACGGAATACTCATTCCCGACGAGATCTTAAAGCCCGTAAACGAAGTTGTAATCGAGATGTAATTGAAACGGCGCCGCGCGGGTATATCCTGCACGGCGCTTTTTTGGTGAAATATGATGAAAAAGATTTTTGTGTATTTGCTGACGGCTGCGGCGCTGTTTTTCGCGCTGAACCTCTCGGGCTGCTCGGCGCAACCGCCTGTTGAATGGACTTTCCCGACCGAATGCGATTCCGAAACGGGAAAACAGTTTTCTGATATTGACGGGCTGTATGAAATCAGCGCAGGCGCAAAGCAGTACGAGGAAGATATTCAGCTTGGCGAAGATGAAATGCGCTTATGGGACGAGGGACATCTGCGAATGTACATCGACAGCATAAATTATATCCCGATAAGCGATTCCGAATACTATTTCATCAAAAGCTACATACGGGATATGTCCACTTTCGCTTCATATCACGAAATTTACAGCCTGCGCGGAACTCAGCTGACGCTTCTCGGTTCGTACAATACAAATTTTCTTGAAATGGCGATAAGCAACGGGAAATATCTGTATTTTTCCGCTGACGGCGTGCTAAAGCGGCTTTCATTTTCGGGCGAAGAAAAAACCGTTTTCGACGGGCGGCTCAATTTTGGCGATTCCACCTTTGATGAAGCTGTTCAGTGGAGCGAAACAAGCAAAATCAGCGGGCAGGACAATATTCTTACCGTCAGCGCCGTATATATCTATCTGAACACCTCGGACGAAATTTCCACAGTGCCGAAAAGCTATACTTTTGATATTGATAATATATAAATGGTGATAAAAATGATAAGCTATAAGCCGTTTTACCGCACGCTGCTTGAAAAGGGCGTGACCGAATATAACCTCATCTATAAACAGGGCATTTCCGCTAACACTATCCATCGCATAAAGCACGGCGAAGCGATAAGCACTAAAACTCTCGACACGCTCTGCTTTATCCTTGACTGCCGCGTAGAGCAGATAATCGAATACGTAAAGGACGAGTGAAAAAATCCCGCAGTTTTTGGCTGCGGGATTGCTTTATACTCAGTACCGATTAAATGCTATACAAAAAATCGAGTATAATCTTGCATATAGAGGTTATAGGAAGATTTTTTTCTATAGTTTTATTGGTGATTGGTATTATTCAAGCCGTTATGCGTCGAGTGTTTTCAGACGGTGCCGCTTACGACAAGTGTTGTCGTTCCGGGGTCGACCGACCAAAGCCCCGTCTGCGCGTCCTGCGAATAATCCGCCGCGGGAACGGTTATCCGTCCGACGACAGTTGAGAAAACGCCCGTGGTTTCATCATAGGTGTAATCTGTGCCCGCTTCGAGAACTCTTCCGTCAAGCGTAACAACGATTTTTTTCAGAATCGGTGTGAACGTATCGGTTATCACAACGTTCGCCGCTTCGCCCGCCTCCGTGTTCCCAACATTGTCTATCACAAAGGTGTAGGCGATAACTCCGCTTTCGGTGACAGT
>USOZ01000137.1 GCA_900556525.1 uncultured Oscillospiraceae bacterium
TGCTTTGCCGCTGACGGAAGAAAAGGCGCAGGCCTTTGCTGAATATGCTGCGGAGCTGCTGCCGACAGAGAGCAATCCGCGTGGCAGTGCCAAGTACCGCATGCATCTGATTAAGGTGCTGGCGAAGAGAACGCTGCTGGAGCTGGGAGGTAAGAAATAATGGAAATCACATTAACATTGAATGGAAAAAAGCTTACCCGCAGTGTGGAAGCAGATACCATATTATTAGATTTTTTGCGTAATGAAGGCTGCTACAGCGTTAAGCGTGGCTGCGATACGACGAACTGGCCTGCGCCTTTTCCTCCGTCAGCGGCAAAGCAGCCAGCTGCTTGTCATCCTTAACTAAAGCAGCCTTCGCCGGACGCGCACCGACAGCAATCTGTACGCCGTCCTCATTCAGCGCAGCCGCACAGGTCAAAACCGGGAAGTCCGTCTTGGAAATACGCACCGACTGATAGCAGAAGTGAGCCTTCTGCTTCTTCACAATAATACGTACCAAAATATCGCGGTCGTACTTCATCTTCACGAAGTCAGCCATCGGCACCAGACCGCCCTTATATAATTCCACATAGCTGTCCATCACCAAAAGCAATGTCAGCACATCCGAAAAGCCGAAGCGTCCGAACACACTGCCGCCTACGGTAGCAAGATTGCGGAACTGCACACCTACAATATGGCGCAACGCCTCCTTATTTGCTCCCTCACTGTAGGCGGTAAAGCCTTCATGCAGCTCCAGCCGGCGCAAGCTCACCATCGCACCGAAGCGGAATTCCGCTTCTGTTTCTTCTATTGTATCCAGGCCTAAAGCCGACAAATCAATCGCCGTCTGCACATTGCCCTTGCTCAGGCGCATCCACAGCATACCGCCAAGCACGCGGTTAGGACGCTTCTGGTTCAGCTGCCATGCCTCCTCCAGAGTTGCTGCCTGCTTATATTCACGAATTGTCAACATATACTGCCCTCCTGTTCTCTTTTTATTGCATACCTATTCCATTATATTTTACCATATTTTTTCTATACTTGAAAAGAGAAAAAATGCGCATAGGCTCATAAGTTACATTCTTCTACGGCATAAGAAAAAAATGGATGCCTCTCTGTAAAGCAAGAGAAGCATCCATAATTTTTATTAATAATTCTAAGCAGGCTTATTTGCCTTTTTTAGCACCCTGACGGCGGTTGCTGCCGGTTTTGGGAGCCTTACGCTTATCAACAACGGAATTGCGTCCGCGCTTAGGTCCTGCGGGCTTTTTCTTTTTGGCAGCCACAGCAACGCGACGTGCCACAACACCGCCCTCCAGGTTTTGGCGTTCCATCAGAATACCCAGCTTGGTTTCGATATTACGCAGCCATTTAACCTCATCGGCAGTATAAAGCGTAATTGCTTCGCCCTCATTGCCTGCACGGCCTGTACGGCCGATGCGGTGAACATACCAGTCGACATCATGCGGAATATCGTAGTTCACAACATGGGTTACGCCCTCAACGTCCAATCCGCGGGCAGCCAGATCGCTGGCAACAAGAATCTGAATTTTGGCATCACGGAAGGCCTTCATAACAGTTTTGCGCTTGGCGGGAGACATTTCGCCATGCAGCACGTCAACGTTATAGCCCTGCATGCCCAGCCAGTCACCCAACTCCTTGGTGCGCTCCTTGCTCATGCAGAAAACAATCATCAGATACGGGTTCAGGCGATCAATGAGCGCTGCCACAGCCTTGTTCTTATATTCGTCGGTTGTTTTCAGGCAAATCTGCTTGATTTTCTCCACGGTAGCCTGGTCCGGATTGATATCAATCAGCGCGCAGTTTTTCGTCAGCTTGCGTCCCAGCTTGCGCACCTCTTCCGACAGAGTTGCGGAGCAAAGCATCGTCTGATGCTCCGGCGCGGTCATAGCAATCAGCTCCAGCGCTTCATCCATAAAGCCCTGCTGCAGCATTTCGTCAACCTCGTCCAGTACCAGATAACGCACACCGCCAAGGTCGGTGTTGCCCTTGCGGATGTGATCCAGCAGACGGCCGGGAGTACCGATCAGCACATGGCTGCGTCCCTCCAGCTTATATTTTTGCGTTTCGAAATCGCGTCCGCCGGTAACAGCCAGCACCTTGATATCGCTTTCGCCCAGGATTTTTTTCATTTCGGTGGCAATCTGCTGTGCCAGCTCACGCGTCGGCGTAATTACCAAAGCCTGCACGTAGCTTTTGGCAGCATCGATTTTTTCAAACGCTCACGCATGGTCTGCTCCCTCCTTCCATACCCTGCACAGATTTGCATATTCCGGAACGATCTGCAGCATTTCTTCGTGCGTTCCTGTTTTCGTCTGTCCGTTTTCCATCCAGATGACCTGATCCAGCTGATCAAACAGATACAGACGGTGCGAAATCAGCAGGATAATCCGATCCTTTGACATCGCTTTTAATTCCCGGAAAATCTCTTCCTCCGTATTCCGATCCAGCGCCGCAAACGGGCTTTTCCTCCGTTTTAGCGGGCTTTTCCTCTGTTTTTGCAGGCTTTTCCTCTGTTTTTGCAGGCTTCTCCTCAATCTTGGCGAGTTTTTCCTCCGCCTTGGGAGCAGGCTTCTCTGCGGGCTTTTCAGCAGCCTCAGCCGGCTTCTTTTCTTCCTTAACGGGCTTTTCCTCCGCCTTTAAAGCTGCCTTTTCGGCGGTTTTCTTTTCACTTGCGGCGAAAAATGCGTCAAAGCTCTTTACCTGATTCTTCTGCGAAAGCTGTTCGAGAATAAGGTTCATTTCGCCCTCTGTAATGCTTCCTGCGGGCTTCTTTTCCGCGCCGGTAAGCGTTTTTACCATTTCGACGATCTCGTTCGCGGAAAGGTTAAGGTCCTTAGCCGCGTCCTTGATCTTGCATTTTTGTTCCTTTTGTGTCATTCGATGTCCCCCAGACTTAACATGATTTGGTTATGGATTGAAACAGCCCCTCGTCGAGGACTGCAAGTATACCTGTCTGCTTTCCCATTATCTGCTTTATTTCCGACATTGAAATATTCGGAGCGCAGACGGGAACGCCGTATTTTTCGCAGATGAACCGAACTTCCTTTTTCGATTTTTCGGAAAGGTCCTCCGCGATTATTACTCCCGCAGCTTTTGAGGCGGGCTTTTTGATCTCCTCGGCTACCGAATCGAAGCCGTAGAGCAGTTTTCCCGCCCGTCGGCACAAGCCGAGTGTTCCCAGAAAATTATTCAAGCTTTTCTATCTCCTGTCTGAGCTGCTCATAAACCTCGGGCGAAATAGCGCATTTCAGCGAGCGTTCGAGGCTTTTGCGCTTCTGCGCTTTGAGGAAACACTCCATATCGCGGCAGATATAAGCGCCGCGCCCGGATTTTTTTCCCGTTGCGTCTATCGAGATTTCGCCGTCCTTGCTTCTTACTACGCGAAGCATGCCTTTTTTTCCGAGCATCTCGTCACAGCCGAGACATTTTCTCAGCGGTTCGGTCTTTCCCATAGGCTCAGCCCTCGAAGAAGCCGCTTTCGGGCTTTATGTCGATCTTGAAGCCTGTAAGGCGGGCGGCGAGCTTTGCGTTCTGACCCTTGTTGCCGATAGCGAGCGAAAGCTGATTATCGGGAACGACAACCGAGCAGGCTCTTACTTCCTCGTCGGGAATATCGACGCTTATTACGTCTGCGGGTTTTAACGCCTGCTTGATGAATTCCTTCGGGTCGTCGCTGTATTTTACAACGTCTATCTTTTCTCCGCGGAGTTCCTCGCAGATCTTGGAGATTCTGCTTCTCTGCGGTCCTATGCACGCGCCGAGCGCGTCAACGTTTTCGTTGTTGCTGATAACGGCGATCTTGCTTCTCGAGCCGGGTTCGCGGCTTATCGAGCGAATTTCGACAACGCCCTCGTATATTTCGGGAACTTCAAGTTCGAAAAGGCGCTTGATGAGGTCGCGGTGAGTTCTCGAAATACGAAGCGTCGGGCGGCGGTCGTTTGCGGATACGCCCGAAACGAATACCTTTACAATATCGCCCGTGTTGAGAACGTCATTGGGGAGCTGGTCGCTCTTGAAGAGCATTACTTCGTTTCCGTTTATCATTACGGTAGCGTTGCCCGTAGCAGGTTCTACCTTTATAACGCTTGCGGAAACCGCTTCGTTCTGAAGTCCGCCCCACTGTTCAACGAGCTGGCTGCGTTCAACTTCCTTTATGCCCTGCTTGATGACCTGCTTTGCGGTCTGAGCGGCAATTCTTCCGAAATTCTTCGTGTCGAGCTTTATCGGGCAGGTGTCGCCGATATTATAGCGCTTATTTACATTTCGCGCGTCCTCGAGCGATATCTCGTTCGCGTCGTCGAGAACTTCTTCAACAACCGTTTTCTGTATCGCTACGTCGAACTTTCCCTTTGTAATATCAATGTCGAAGTTTATGTTCTCGCTTCTGGGGTAATCCTTCTTTATCGCGATAATGAGCGCGGTCTGTATCTTTTCAACGAGCAGCGCCGGCTCAATGCCCTTTTCCTTTGCAACTGCCGCGAGTGCCTCGAACAGTTCTCCTGTTCCTGATGATCTAGCCATTTTTCCGTTGTCCTCCTTGGTGTAATTATAAGTAAATTATAAATCCGAATTTATTTTTACGCAGTCCGAAACCGCGAAAATTTCCGTTTCTCCGCCGTCCTTTTCGAGCGTGAACGATTTATTTTCATCGTCATAGCCCGCGAGCGTTCCGAAGACGCTTACTTCCTTGCCTTTTTCGTCGCGGACGGTAACGCGTATCTTTTCGCCTATGCAGCTTTTGAAATGCTCGGGTCTGCGGAGCCGCTTTGTAAGCCCCGGAGAGCCTATCTCGAGAATATCGATCTTCCCGATAAAATCCTGCTTGTCGATGAGCTTGTTGAGCGGCTCGGAAACTTCCTCGCATTCGTCGCTGTCGATCCCGCCTTCTTTATCGAAAAGTATGCGCAGATACCACATTGCGCCCTCTTTTTCAAAGCACACGTCCCAGAGCTTATAGCCCTTTTCTTCAAGTATAGGCGCAGCAAGCGCGTAAGCGCGTTCCTCTATGCGTCCGCCGTTCTCCTTTTTCTTTTCTGCCGTAGCCGACACCCCCTTATGCCGTAAAAATCAGTACTACAAACAAGAAAGACCGGATTTTGTCAACCCAGCCTTTCTTTTACTATACTATCCGTATTATACTACAAAATATACGCTTTGTCAAGGGTTTATGCGGAAAAAATTGATATTTTAAGCCAAAAATCCGATTTACGGCGCATATATCTCGTCGTCGGTCAGCATAATTTCGCCGTTTTCCTGTTCAAACCGCTTTATTTCGCGCTTTATACTATTTTTCAATCTTCCTATAGACAACGTCTATAGGAAGATTCGCCGC
>USOZ01000138.1 GCA_900556525.1 uncultured Oscillospiraceae bacterium
CGTTGCTGACGCTCTCGCTTCCGGCGCTCTCGTTGTTGAAGGAAATGAAGTTTCGTGCGCAGATATTCTCGGTTTCTTCGCCGGCAAGAAGCCTGTAAAGAAGGCTCCCGCCAAGGCAGAAGCTCCCAAGGCTGCTAAGCCCGCTGCAAAGGCTCCCGCAAAGAAGCCTGCCGCAAAGAAGCCCGAAGCTAAGCCCGCAGCAAAGGTTGAAGCTCCTAAGGCTGTCGCTAAGACAGAAGCTCCCAAGGCTGAAGCAAAGCCCGCTGTAAAGGCAGAAGCTCCTAAGGCTCCCGCTAAGGCAGAAGCTCCTAAGACTCCCGCTAAGGCAGAAGCTCCCAAGGCTGCTAAGCCTGCTGCAAAGGCTCCCGCTAAGAAGAACGGCAAGAAGTAAGGTCAAACGGACGACACATAAATCAAAAGCCTCCGAGCTGATGTTCGGGGGCTTTTGTTATGTATGCTGTGAAAGTTTTGTCATTCGGTCAGTTTTTCAAGCTCCTGCGCCATGATCTTTATGTCGCGCACCATTGAGCCGAGCGTTTCCGTGCCTGCGCTGTTTTCTTCAATCGCAGCGGCAACGTGCTGAACCGCTCCGCAGTTGCTTTCGATATTTTTGCTGACGCTTATGAGCTGAGCCGAAACGCTTTCACCGTTTGTGAACACGTTTCCGATAACATTGTTCATGCCGCTGATATTTTCGGTAACCTCGCCGTTTGAGCGGCTTACCTGTTCAGCGGAAAGTTTTATCTGCTCCATGCTTTCCATACCGCTTCGCGTAAGAGACGCGTTTTTCTCCATAGCTTCGACCGCGTTGCTGATATTGCTTGTAACAAGTCCGATTATTTCGTCAATTTCCGTTGCGGCATTCGCAGTTTTTTCCGAAAGTACCTTTATTTCGGAGGCGACTACCGCAAATCCCGCGCCCGCTGCACCCGCGTGAGAGGCTTCGATCGAAGCGTTTATCGCGAGAATGTTCGTCTGGGTAGCTATATCGGTAATCATTTTCGTGATTTCGACTATGCGGCGGGACTGCTCGGAAAGCTGTCCGATAATTTCTCTGCTTTTGTCCGTACCCTTGCAAATCTCGTCCATTTCGGAATACGCGAGAGTGATTTTTTTATCATTTTCGGCGGTAAGCTCATTCGCGCGGTCGATAAGTCCCGCTATCTGCGCGCTTTTATCCGAAAGATTTTTCAGGCTTTCCGAGATTTGCGCCATGCTGTCCTCAACCGTTCTTATGTGGTTGAAGTTTGCGTCGCTGTCGCGCATTACGTTCGAGGTCTCGGCGGTTATGCTGCGGTTCGCTTCTGTTGAAGCTTCTGAAATTCGGTCAAGCTCCGTAACTGTCTCGAGCAGTTTATGTGAAACCTCAAGCGATTTTTCGCGCATTATGCGCTGCTGCTCCGCGCCCATAAGGTTTCCGAGCATTGACGCGGTGCGCTTTGCGAGCATTGAAAAAATGCAGGATATGCAGAAGAGGATTATTGCGCGGGGAACGATTCCGAAAAGTATCACGCGCTTTACGTCGGTTAGGTTATGGTCGGAAACAAAGTCGAAGCTGTACGACATGAGCTGTCCTATTGAAACGCCGATTATCGTGGCAATAGTTGTGAAAAGATTTAGCTTTCCCGAAAAAAACAGGCTTGCAACGGTAATCGGGAATATATACAGCAGTACGGCGTGGAATGAAAGCGTTACCGTGCAGATAAGCGTGAAAATTACCGAGCAGGTCACGGTGACATACTTGACCCATTCGCCCTCCATTTTAAGCGCGCTTACAATTATAGTCGGGGCAATCAGGAAAATTTCTCCCAGCACAAACGCACCGATCATTACGCCCAGATCTACCGTAAAAATACCGGCAATATCCAGAATAAGTACGAGAACAAAGGCTATCGCCGTTATCAGCATTACCTTTGCAGCGGCTTTATTCGCTCCGCGCTCATTTTCTTTTAATAATTCCATTTTATTTCCCTTTCCCATATGTCAGAAAAATATATACAAATTTATTATATCACGAATGTCGATTATTGTCAATAATTGCGTTAAAAAATTACTCCGCACGGTTTGCACAGGGTATTGAGCCATCGCGGCATAGTCACTCAATGCTGTAAACGTCTATTGTTACTGTGAGCGTTTCGTTTTCACCTAAAATTGAAGTTATAGACAAATTATTGTTCTCGCCTTTAAAAGTTGTAAAAAATTCGGCGTTTACATTGCCGCTAAAAGCCTGTACCTTTTTTATACCGCTGTTTTTATCGGCGCACAACAGAAAGCCGTCGGAGTTAACATAGTATAATTTTTCTCCGTCGCATATCGCAGTGCTGTATTTTATATCGGAACTGCTGTCGATCAAGATCGGCTCATTTTTATAATAGTATACCTCGAAATACGCGCAATCGTTAGCCATTACATGACGGTAATATTTTATATAATAGCCTTCATCGTCGCTTGTGCCGTAAAAGCGGCACAAATCAACGACAATTATGTTATCCGAATCGGGAACGCCCTTTTTTTTCATTTCATCAAGAAGCGGCTGCATAATATTCGACGCTTCTTCCGATATTGAAGTTGAAAAGTCGTCGTCAAAATCGGGGTATATACCCATGTTCCAGATGTGTTCGGACTTGCCGCAGCCCGCTGTAAATATGCAAAGTATCAAAAGCGGCAATAAAAATATACGGGGTTTATTCATATAGCATACCCTTTCTGTTTTCTCGATAAGACGGTAAGAATTCTGCGAGTTCGAATTTGTGCTTCTATAAATATATAACAATCCAGAAGCCCAAAACGGGAGTCGTTTTTTGAAAAAATTTGAATAATTTTAAAAATTCGTGCAAAATTGCTAAGAAATGATAAAATATTCGTTTGAGTTTGTTTAAAATGTACGCCGTGCTTACTGCGATAACGAAAATGCCCCGCACGGTTTTGTGCCGTGCAGGGCGTGGGGTTAAAAATCAAACCATTGCTCTCGGGAAATACTGGAGCCTTAGCTTATCGGCGATAAGCGCGATAAATTCAGAGTTTGTAGGCTTTCCGCGCGTGTTGTGGACGGTATATCCGAAAATGCTGTTCAGAACGTCAACGTCGCCGCGATCCCACGCGATCTCAATAGCGTGGCGGATAGCGCGTTCAACACGGGAAGAAGTTGTTCCGTATTTCTGTGCGACCGTTGGATAAAGCAGCTTTGTTACGCTGTTCATCATGTCGTCGTCGTTTATCGAAAGGATTATCGCCGTGCGCAGATAATGATAGCCTTTGATGTGAGCGGGAATGCCTATCTGGTGGATTATATCGGTTACTACATATTCAATATTTGTTATCTCGCGGCTTGAACCCGCAGAGATATTTCCCGAGCGGAAGTTTATGAGCGTTCGTATCTTCTTTACGAGCTGCTTAGGGTCGAAAGGTTTCACCATAAAATAGCTTGCGCCCGCGTCCATAACTTCCTTTTCGAGCTGCGGCGTGCCGTGGTTTGCGACAACTATAGTTATCGGGACGCGCCCCTGACGGTGGCGGAGCTGGTTGAGCATTTCAGCCGCGTCGAGTTCGGGCATTTTTGCGTCGATTATGAGAAATTCGGGATTTTCGTTCACTACCGCGTCGAAGAGCAGCTTTCCGTTGCTGCGGCGGGTTATCGCGAACAGTCCGTCGTCTTTAAGTGCGCCTGCCCATTTAAGTCCGAGTTCAGGCGTGTCGTCGCCGATAAGTACCTTTGTCTTTTCTGTCATTGCTTTTTACCTCCAAGTTGTGTTTGGCGGGCAGGCTGCTTTTTCCGTCTGTCATTTTGCTGCAGCTTTGGCAGTAAATACTGCCGAAAATCCGTCGGGATAAACGCAATCACCGCTCCGCTTCATTTTGCCTTTTTGTTTTTTATTTCAACACTATATGTAGTGTTGTTTTTTCCTTTTCTGCTAATATCTTAGCATATATTGTGGAAAAAGACAATATTTTTTGCCTGTCAGTTTAAGGCGGGAGGGGTGATTATTTCCCAAAGGGTTTGAAATTTCAAAGGAAAAATGCCGCAAATGTGCAGAGCCGTGCGAAAAATCCAACTTTACGCCGAACGTCGAAATATGACGTATAACGACGAAAAAGAACGAAAGTTTTCCCGGAAACGGAGCGTACTATATAATAGTAAAAAGCAATGTGACGTTGTGGGTTATTTCTTCCGTATCCTTCGGACAGTCCATAGAACAAGCTCATATAACGGGGTCAGCATGAGCCACGCCGCCAGATTGTCGGCAGCGTAGTAGCTGTCAAGATGCAGGCTTACGCCTATCATTGAGAGCGTCCATATTTTGAATTTTCTTATGTCACGGGAATGTACCGCGTCGATAATGCTGAAAGACATCACGACCGCGAAAACGACGATCAGAAACCATTTCGGCTCAAAATTGCCGTATCTGAGGCTCGTGAAAAATGCTATCGGGATTGCCGCGACAACGATCAGGAGCTTGAGCCAGAGTATGTCCGTCATTTTTGACGCGCGCTTCGCAATCGTTTCGCCGATACTGTTGGTCTGCTCTGCGGGAACTTCCTCCGCGTTTTCGGCGGGCGTTTCCTGCGGCTGTTCCTCGGTCGGCGGTTCGGGTAAGTCCTCGTTTTCTTCGGGTTCAGCCTGCGGCGGCTGTTCCTCGTACTGTTCGGTTTCCTCGGGCTGCGGTATTTCGTCCTCGGTACGAAGAAGCTCGTCGAGCGACACTTCATAAAGCCGCGCGAGCATTATCAGATTATCGGTATCGGGAGAGGCTTCGCTCCTTTCCCACTTCGACACCGCCTGCCGCGAAACGCCTATCTTTTCGGCGAGCTGTTCCTGTGAAAAGCCCTTTTCCTTGCGTAAATTAACGAGTCTGTTAGCTATTTCGATATTCATAATAAACCTCCTGAAATGATTGGCGCTGCGCACACGCCGATTTTTCGGTGCAAAACGTTTTCCGTGATTGAAGTATAGCAGGAAAACAGGCGGTTGCGCTACATATTCGGGGTTTCAAATCAAATTTTTCTGTAAATTTTTGGTTGCATTTTTTCGCAACCGACAGTTTCCAAGCCTTATTTTATGCGGCTTATCGAGCGTCAAAATCGGCGGGAGAAAGCATAAATTCGGTTGCGGCAGCGATATAAAAAAGCGACAAAATACGACTTTTTTCGACAAATTTCGACCGCAACCACAGGTTTCAAGCACGGTTTTATGCGGAAAATCAGCTCTCGCGGTTGACAAGCGGGAGGGTTATCATGACCGCGGTACCTCTGCCGAGTTCGCTTGAAATATCGAGGGAACCGCCGTGCATTTTCACTATTTCGTCCGCCACGGCAAGCCCGAAAA
>USOZ01000139.1 GCA_900556525.1 uncultured Oscillospiraceae bacterium
GGCGGTTTCATCGCACGAGCTTTCTATAGCAAGAATTTTCATATTCAACAAACCTTTCATTTTTTCATTGTTACATATAGTTTATTTTATCACGCTGACTGCCTTTTGTCAATTCCACCTTTTTGTTCATTTTTTTTTGCAAAATTCCTCAAAAAATCCGCTAACGTCAAAACCCATGCTGTCGTCGCCGCTATTAAACGGCGCCGTTATCATTCCCGAACGGAAAGGCTTTGTTTTTCGGGAAAGCGGCTAATTGAAAAAGCTCTAAAAACATAAAACCCGAGGATTTTCTCCTCGGGTTTAGCTTTTTTTGCTTAACGCCAGCTGTCTGTGCCGCTGTCGCGAACAACAACGACCTTTTCGGGCGTTATTTCATTTACTCTGAACTCTGACTTTTCTTCGTCGGCGAACTCGACCGTTCCGACCGCTGCGCAAATGCTGCTGTCTGCGGAAATTTCATATATAAATCCGTCAACCTTAAAGTACGTCAAACCGTCCTTGTTTGTTATGCGCACATTTTCGTTCAGCTGTTCTGCGGAAACAAGCATTCCCTTGTTCGCGTACAGAATGTACTTATCGGTATCGGAAATGAGCGCGAAGCTCTCAAAATCGTCGCCGCGTCTGATTTTCATTGTTTTGCCGAATGCGGCAAGCTCCGTTATTTCTCCCGTTGTCATATCGAAAGAATACAGCTTTGTTCCTGTGAGCGCGTCGAGCATCGTCAGGTAAAGCGCGCTGTTCTTACAGCCTACGACCGACACGGGCGCCTGTGCGTCCATAAGCGGACGGAACTGTATTCCCGTTTCAGAGGAGATCTGAACCTCGTAGATAAAGCTGCTTGTTTCGGAGATAGCCTTCACGAAATATTTATCCTGCGCCGCGCTGTAATGAATCGTTCCAAGTTCAGCCGAGCCTAGATTTGCGCTTACGTCATAGGTGTGAAGCTTGTCGTTCGCGAGATCCGCAACGGATATGAGGTTTCTCGCCCCGCCTGCTCCGCAGCCTGTAATAATTATCCTGTTTTCATTTCTGAACGCGATCTTCGGACTGCTAAGTTCTGCGGAAGCGCCGCCCTGGTCGCGGATAATTCCGCCGAGCGTGTAAAGATAAACGCCGTTTTTCGTAAGAACTACCGCATTATCGCCGCTTACGACAGTTTCGATCGAATTTAAAACGTTAAGTTCGTATATTTCTGTGAGAAGTCCGACGTCGGAACCGTAGTATGTCGTGGAAGTGATTTCGTTCGCGGGAACTTCGACCGTTGTTTCGGGAGTTGTTTCCTGCGCCGCGGAAGTCGTTTCGTCCGGCTCGTCGAATTCTTCGTCGTCTTCGGGATTTTCTTCTTCGGGGTCGTCTGAATCACTCGCTGCGGGAGGCTTGAGCGTATTGGAAGCATTATCCGCAGATTCGCCGATCGCGGGAACGCTTACCTCCTCGGTAACCTTTTCCGAGTCGAAAGAGAACGACGTTGTTGTTACGGGCGCGGTCGTTAAAGCCGTGGACGTGGTTATATAATACTGATCGTTTATCAGCGGGTCATTATCTTCGACAGTTATCGGGCAGAATGTGTCGTCGTTAATTTCGTCCGAACCCATTTCCGCAAGATAAACGGAAGAGAGATCCTGAATACTGCGATAGTACATTGAAAGCGTTGAGATCTTTACTGCGGCAACATTCTTTTCGTCGCCGTATTCCGCCTTATATTCGGAAACCGCGTCGGTTCCCTTTATAGTACCGTCTGTCAGATAGAGAGTCTCATAGTCGATCTCGCCCATATCCGCAATTCCCGAGAACGCCATAACAATATCGTTACAGCTTACGGGCTCGCGGAATGTTATATAAATATTTACGGTGCGGTTTTCGCTCGACTGGAGATTAAAATAGTTCTGCTCGGCTTCGCTGAGGCGCTGTGCCGCAGAAAGCGCGGACGCCGGATCTACCTTTATGTCGGGACCGGAGGATCTCGCGTTCATATAGCCGACTGCCGAAACAGTAAGCGCGACCGCTGCCGCAACGCCTGCCGCAGGCTTCCAATAATCGGCGGCAAACTTCTGCCAAGCCGGCTTTTTCGCCTGTTTAAGCGCGCCTGCGCGTATTTTTTCCGGGTCAAGGGCGTACCGCGACATAAGCTCACGGTAGAATTCCTTTTCCGTCATTGCGCATCCTCCTTTCCGTTTTATTTTATGTAAATCAAAGATTAAACTTCTTTTTCTGACGCTCGATCGTTCGGTAAAGCTTATTTTTTACCGACGAGAGGTTCATATCAAGGTTCTTTGCGATCTCGTCGAGTTTCATATCGCAGACGAAATGCAGATAAAATATTTTTCCGACAACGGGGTCGTCGTTGGCAATATCGTCGAAAATCTGTTTTGCAAGCATACTGTTGCAGAGAACGTCCTCGAGGCTTTTCTGCTCGCGGGACATTTCCGCTTCTACCGCGACCATCTGTTCCTCGGTAAAATCCGCAAAAGAAGTCGCAGAGCTATGCTTTTTCACAAAGCCGAAATAATTCTTACATTCAAACTTTGCAATGTTTATCACAAACGCTTCCGAATTTTCAATGTCGTCATATCCCTTTTTCGCAATTCGCTGATAGAACCGCGCGTAGATATTCTGAAGAATGTCCTCGGATTCCTGAATACTGCCGCATTTGCTCACGACATAGCGGGAAACCGATGAAAACGTTTCCGAATAAACCTTATTAAAGTAAGCGTCAAGCGCTTCGCTGCCCAAAAGCCTCACCTCGCTTTGCTGCCTACACTTAGTAGTAGGCGATTTTCCCGAAAAAGTTTCACCCCCGCAAGAAAAAGTTGCCGTATGACAATTCCGGTTGCGGAACTTTTTTCGCGCTGTTATGCGCTTTCCCGCGCGTAACAAATCCCTAAAAAGATTCTGACTCAATTATAGCACAAAAACTGTTGTTTTACAACTCATAATTCTTTCCTTTTATGCCTGTTCCTGCCGTAATGAAAGGGGCGGACAACTCCGCCCCCATATTATACGGCTTATTCCCCGATCGTGATAGCGTCCGGGAAAATGTTCTTGCTTTCCTCTTTATTGAGGAATGTTGTGCTTACATAGCCCTGAATGATAGCGCCGTCGTTTACGGTTATCGTCGAAGCGCTTATGTCGCCGAAAACGACCGCATCGCTTTTTAGCTCAGCTTTGCCGGTTATCCCGAGGTTGCCCTTGATCTTACCGTTGACGTTCGCGTATGTAGAAGTAAGGTCGCCGATAAGAAGTGTGTCGCGCTCCATGAACGCGTTGCCCTTCATGCGGATATTGCCCTGTATCTGCGATGTTCTCATATTTGCGTTGTTGCAGGCAATATCGCCGACGACCTTTCCGTTAAGGTCAATGTCCTTCGTTGTCTCAACGTTGCCCTTTATATTGCCGTCAATGCTCATATTCGCGAAAGAGCGGATATTTCCGTCAATGACGGTGTTCTTAGAAATAATAGTCGTTTCGTTATCGTCAACTCCCGAACGGTAAGGCGCGGTTGTAAACGATGACGGCTGCGGCTGACTTTCAACATTGTTATAGCTTCTCTCTGCACCGTAGTTCTGTCCATAGTTCTGCTGAGCGTCACTCTGTCGAGAATACGGCTGCTCCTGCTGAGGCTCGCTGCGCGGGGGAACGCTCTGCTGCGCCTCGGGCTGTTCGGGGCGGGAGAAAGTCTGCTCAAAAGCGGACTGCTGGCGGCTGTATTCTTCCGCGTTCTGTGCGGCGCGGCGCTCGATTTCTTCAAATTCGTCCATTTCCGAGGGCTTTTCCTGCTCGGAAACGCCGCCTATCGACATAAATTCCGAGGTATCCTCCGCGGCGACAGCGTTTCTCATACCCGCAACGGTCGTCTTATTATCGCTGCGCTTTTCGTCTTTTCCGTTTCCGGTAAGCTCTCTTACCGCCTGTGAAAAGTTTTCTTTAATGCCCATTTTTTTACAATCCTTTCGTTAGAACTGAAGCGGTCTTACGTTTTTGGTCAGCTGACCGAACTTAAAGCCCCGTTCATCGCTTATCAGCGCCTTTATAATATCCTCGAGAACGAGAATTGTGTTATAACCTCCGTTGTGGTCGTGCATGAGTATTACCGCGCGGGTCTTTCCCTCGACCTCGCTCAGAACATTCGTGTACATCTGCGTCCATGTTGCGCCGAGCGCGTCCTCGCTGTCAACGTTCCAATCGAAATAAATGAAGCCTCTGCGGGTCATTTCTTCGATTATCGCGTCACGCGTATCGCAGTTGTAGTCGTTTATGCTTCCGCCCGGAAAGCGGAAAAGCTCGCATTTTATGCCTGTCGCGTCATAAACGCGGTCGTACGCCGTCTTGAAGTCCTCAAGATACGCTTCGACGCTCGCGTAAATGTCGTTATAGACATGGCTCGCGGAGTGGATACCGATAGAGTGTCCCGCGTCCGCGATTTTTTTGAGCAGTCGGTTACATTCGTCGCTGCCGCTAGGGACAACGAAAAACGTCGCCTTTAAATTGTATTTATCGAGATAATAGAGAATATTTTCGGTATATTTCGACGGACCGTCGTCAAAAGTGAGGTAAAGATAATCGTCATCCGCATTGTATACAATATCGCTTGTGCCGTAGCAGTAAAGCTCGGGGTACATTTCGGCGTAGCTAGACGGCGCTTCGGCAGGCTCGGTGTACGAGGTCGTGCGGAAAGGGGCTGTCGTTTCGGGAACAGACGTAACCGCAGCGCTTTCCTCGGCGGTTATTTCCTCGCTTTCGGGGGTAGTTGTCACGGGAGCAGATTCGGCGGACTCTGAATTCTGCGCGTTGTCCGAAACGTTCATCGCGGGAACGGATTTCACGAACGAAGCGTAAAGTTCCGCATCGTTTTCGCTAAGAAGCTGCAAAAACGCCTCTTTTTCATCCGATTTTTCATAAAGTCCGAGGAGTGCGTTCGGGTCGGACGGATCGATAGCGCCGCTTTCGCGAAGCTGAGCGATTTGCTGTTCAAGCTCGGCGATCTCGCTGCTTTTTCCGCTGTTCTGTGCGCCGAAAATTATGCAGAGCGTCACGGGAATGATGATCAGCAGCGCCACAACGCCGATAATGAGATGTTTAAAAAATTTTACACTGCCGAAATACAAGGGCACGCCTCCGCTTCTGAAAGGTCATATATGTGCATACATATATATTTTATAATACCTTATTATTCGCGGATTGTCAAGTAATTTTCGGCTTTCGGGCATATTTTTTTGAAATCAGCGCCAAAAAACAAGACTCCGCAAACAGTATTGTTTGCGAAGCCGTGCAAAATATTCCGAAAATATGTCTAAAAATGTATTTAATAAGGGGTCGCC
>USOZ01000140.1 GCA_900556525.1 uncultured Oscillospiraceae bacterium
TTTTTGAATATATCGCTCGCTGCGATGAGCTTTGAGGCGGACATAAGCACGAGAGAATATGCACCGTCGAGCCTGTTCATAGCCGAGCAGACCGCGTCCTCGATCGACGGCGTTTTAAGCCGCTCCTGCGTTACGATATATGCGATAATTTCGGTGTCGCTCGTTGTGTGGAAGATAGCGCCGCCAAGCTCAAGCTCGCTGCGAAGTTCGTATGCGTTGCTGAGATTGCCGTTGTGCGCAAGCGCCATTTTGCCTTTCTGGTGATTTACCTCGATAGGCTGGCAGTTTGCGGTATTGTTGCCGCCTGTGGTTCCGTAGCGCGCGTGTCCGACCGCCATTTTTCCGTTCGGAAACTTGCGGAGAATGTCTTTTGAGAAAACCTCGTTGACAAGTCCGAGGTCTTTGTGCGACGAGAAAACTCCGTCGTCGTTCACGACAATCCCGCAGCTTTCCTGACCGCGGTGCTGGAGCGCGTACAATCCGTAATAAACAATATCTGCGGCGGGGAAAGGCTTCGGAGAATATACCCCGAAAACGCCGCATTCTTCATGCAATTTTTCGAGCATTTTTATTCTCCGTCTTTCGATTTTTTCAAGGCTGCTTCAATAAATCCCCTGAACAGTGGGTGAACTTTGTTGGGGCGCGATTTGAACTCGGGGTGATACTGAACGCCGACGTAGAACGGTCTGTCCGAAAGCTCTACAGTTTCGACAAGACGGCCGTCGGGCGAAAGTCCCGAAAGGGTAAGTCCCGCAGCGGTAAGCGCTTCGCGGTAGTCGTTGTTGAACTCGTAGCGGTGACGGTGACGTTCGGAAATATGCGATGTTCCGTAGCAGCGCTCCATTGTCGTTCCCGGCTGAATGTCGCAGGGATATGCGCCCAGACGAAGCGTGCCGCCCTTGTCTATATCATTGCTCTGACCGGGCATGAAGTCGATGACCTTATGCTTGCAGAGTTCGTCAAATTCGCCTGAATGAGCGTCGGTTATGCCTGCCGCGTTGCGCGCGTATTCAATAACCGCGATCTGCATTCCGAGGCAGATTCCTAAATAGGGAAGTCCGTTTTCACGTGCAAACTTCGCAGCGAGAATCATTCCCTCGATACCGCGCTGACCGAATCCGCCCGGAATAATTATTCCGTCTAGTTCGCCGAGGCGTTCCATACAGTTCTCCTCAGTCAGCGTTTCGGAGTCGATCCAAACTATATCAATATGTGTGTTGAGCGAAAATCCCGCGTGGCGCATTGCTTCCGCGACGGACAGATATGCGTCGTGGAGCTGCACATATTTTCCGACAAGACCGATTTTTACATTGCCTGTGCTGTTCTTGATGCGTTCGACCATTTCCGTCCATTCGTGCAGGTCGGCTTCGGGAGCGGTAATTCCAAGCTCGCGGCAAACGACCTCCGAGAAATTCGCCTTTTCGAGCATGAGCGGAGCTTCGTAAAGGCAGGGAAGCGTGATATTTTCAATAACGCAGTCGGGTTTTACGTTGCAGAACATGGAGATTTTCTTGAAAATGCTGTCCTCAAGCGGCTCGTCGCAGCGAAGAACGATGATATTCGGGTTGATTCCCATTCCCTGAAGTTCCTTTACGGAATGCTGCGTGGGCTTGGACTTGTGTTCGTCCGAGCCGCGCAGGAACGGCACCAAAGTAACATGGATAAACAGGCTGTTCTCGCGCCCTACCTCAAGAGAGATCTGGCGTACAGCTTCGAGAAACGGCTGCGACTCAATATCGCCTATCGTTCCGCCTATTTCGGTTATGACAACGTCCGCGTCCGTCTGTTTTCCGACGCGGTATACAAATTCCTTTATTTCATTTGTGATGTGCGGGATAACCTGAACCGTCGAGCCGAGATATTCGCCGCGGCGTTCCTTGTTGAGTACGTTCCAGTAGACCTTTCCCGTTGTGAGGTTTGAGTATTTGTTCAGATTTTCGTCGATAAAGCGCTCGTAATGTCCGAGGTCGAGGTCGGTTTCCGCGCCGTCCTCCGTGACATAAACTTCACCGTGCTGATAGGGACTCATAGTGCCGGGGTCAACGTTTATATACGGGTCGAGCTTCTGTGCGGCAACCTTTATGCCTCTGGATTTGAGCAGACGTCCGAGCGACGCCGCTGTGATCCCTTTTCCAAGACCGGAAACAACGCCTCCGGTCACAAATATATATTTGGTCATGTTATTTCTCCGTTATTTAAAGGTCGTAAGAATATTTTCGGCAACTTTCAGCTTTGTAATGCACCTGTCCATAGCCTGTTTTTCTATGTATCGGTGCGCTTCGCTTTCGGTCATTTTAAGCTGTTCGATAAGCAGACATTTCGCACGGTTTATTGTACTTATCTCCTGCATTTTTTCCTCGAGCGTCGCAGTTTTTTTCTCCATTCTCCGCAGCCTTTCACAGGTTGAACATAGGAGAAACAGGGATTGCGAGATCATTTGCGCGGAGGTCGGCTTTGATATTGCAAGCACTCCGAACGGCGACACGCGCGCGTTTATATCGAGGTAATGCTCGGCTTTTACGAGCAGCATAACTCCCGTCGAGCTGTCCTCGCATATATCAAGAGCGAGCCTTGTCCCGAAATCGTCAGGCAGAGGAGTGTTTATAAGAACGATATCGAACCTATTTTCGAGCAGGCTGCGCCTTGCGCTCGCCGCGTCGGAAACGACGGTTACGGGTTTATAGCGATTTTCGGTAAAAAGGTCGAGCAGAAGCTCGTTGAATTTGGCAGAAGATGATACGAGTAAAACGCTGTAGCAGTGTTCCGTTAAATCCAACAAGACCCCTCCTTTTCGCTGTTTTTATTTCATTTGGTGTAAAATTCAACCGTGGACTTCGGCAGCACTTTTGAAATGAAGCCGCTTTCGGCGGCGAGCCGTCTTGCTTCCTCAAGGCTCTGCGGAAGCACCGTGTATCTGCTTTTCACTTCGTCATCCGCATTATAAAGGTTTATATCTGCGGCGGGCGGAAGCTGGGCATTGCTGCGTATTCCGTCAAGTCCTGCCTGAATCAGCAGCGTGAACGCGAGATACGGGTTGCAGAGCGGGTCGGGCGAACGAAGCTCCGCGCGCTTGTATTCACCGGAAGCGGCGGGGATACGGATAAGCTGCGAGCGGTTTTCGCTTGACCATGAAACGTATTTCGGCGCTTTATTGCTGCCGAAGCGCAGGTACGAATCAGCGGTCGTGTTCATGAATATCGTCATATCGCGGATATGTTCGAGAGTTCCCGCGATGACCTGCGGCATAACGTCTGCCGCGCCGCTTTTCTTTACTGAAATATTTATGTGCATTCCGTTTCCGGGCTGATCCTCGAGCGGTTTCGGCGAAAAGTCCGCATAAAGTCCGTTTCTCGCCGCTATCGTGTTTACGACCGAGCGGAAAGTTATCGCGTTGTCCGCGGCAGTTATCGGGTCGGAATAGCGGAAGTCTATTTCGTTTTGCCCGGGTCCGTCCTCGTGATGTGAGCTTTCGGGGGTTATGCCCATTTTTTCAAGCGTAAGACATATTTCGCGGCGGACGTTTTCGCCCTTGTCCTCGGGTGCGATGTCCATATAGCCCGCGTTGTCATAGGGGATTTTCGTGGGTTCGCCGTTTTCGTCACGCTTGAAAAGATAAAATTCAAGCTCGGTTCCGAACGAAAACGTTACGCCCTCGCGCTTTGCTTCTTCGACAGCTCTGATAAGTCCCGCGCGGGTATCCGCCTCGAAAGGCGTATTATCGGGTCGCGAAACACTGCAGAACATACGCACAACTCTCCCGTGCTCTGGACGCCACGGGAGAATTGAGAGTGTAGATGTGTCGGGGTGAAGAAGCAGATCGGAATGATGCACGTTGCCGAAGCCCGCGATTGCAGACGCGTCGATCGCAATGCCGTATTCAAAAGCTCTTCCAAGCTCCTGCGGCATTATCGAAATATTCTTCTGTCTGCCATAAATATCGCAGAACGCCATTCGTATGAACTTTACGTCCTCTTCCGCGATATATTGGATTATTTCTTCCTTTGAATACCTCATTTTTTCACCTTTCTTGCGGCGATACGCACACATTCTCTGCGTGGTACTTCCTTAGTTTGCAACGTACATCTGCTTATAGGGATTCTTGCTGTTCGGGGTAACTTCAGTATAAGTTCCCTGTAACATTTCGTCTGCGTCATAGTCGAAAAGCGTGCAGAATTCCCTGATATATTTTTCTACTTCGCCGAGTTCATTTTTGTGAAGAACGCGCGTGTTTGTCTGGTGCGGGAAATGTATAGCCGAAACGTCGCCGCGCAGCAGCATTTTTCCTCCGTGCATTCCCGTGCAGGGGAAGTTTCCGACGATCGGCTTTCCGTCGGTGTTCAGACCGAGAACGATTATGATACCGCCCGCCTGATATTCGCCGAGAAAACTGCCCGCTCTGCCGCCGATAACGATAACGGGCTTCTTTTCCTTATATTCCTTCATGTGGATACCCGCGCGATAGCCCGCGTTACCTTGAACGTAAATCTCGCCGCCGCGCATAGCGTAGCCCGCCGCGTCGCCGATATTTCCGTGGATAACGATTCTTCCCGAATTCATCGTGTCGCCTACCGCGTCCTGCGCGTTTCCGTTTACAACGATATTCGAGCCGCTCAGATATGCTCCGAGCGCGTTTCCGGGTATTCCGTTTATTTCAATGTTCTTGCCGCTCATTCCCGATGCTATGAACCGCTGACCGATACAGCCGTTTATCTTGCAGCTCTCGTCTGCGCTTCGGATAGTCTCGTTGAGCGCGGAGTAATCAAGTTCTCTTGCGTCAATATACATATTATACCACACTTCCTAAATTTTTTCTACGGTAATTTGTACTAAATGAGAATAAATTCGGATTTTTCCGCAGAAAATCAAAGTTTATCGAGCTTAAAGGCGTCTGTGAACGTATCAAAGAGGTGTAAATTCCTGTTCTTTCGACGTTTCCGACCAGAACAAAGCCTGTGAGTTTGTCATTTTTAACAAAAAGCCTCTTGATATTTCCGTTTTCGCTTTCGTCGAACACCTGACCGCCGTTTTCTTCGTCTGTGCGGCTTCCCGCAGTCATTATGTGAAGTCCGAAGAAGCCTATCGAGTTCATCGGTATCGCGTTGTCGAAAGCCTCGCTTCCGCCCGCCATGTTCACGCCTGCGCAGTGTCCCTGAATATAAGCGTTCGGGAGCAGCGCCATTACTTTTACATTTCCGTCGGAAATGTCCTTGCTTTCCGTGCAGTCGCCCGCCGCATAGATGTCCTTGACGGTGGTTTTCATGTGTTCGTCAACGGTTATGCCTCTCTTGCACACGCCGCCAGCT
>USOZ01000141.1 GCA_900556525.1 uncultured Oscillospiraceae bacterium
CTTGACGAAGCGTTTGAAAAAACAATACGCGCCGAATTTGAGGACAATATAAAGCGTATGCGCGGTCATGCCTGCCTTGCGCTATGGTGCGGCAACAACGAGGTTGAAAGTATGTGGGAAAGCTGGGGAGTTCCCAAGGACGAAGAAGCGCGGCGGGATTATGTACGAATTTTTGAAGAGATCATTCCCGAAACACTTCGGAAACTCGACCCGCAGCAGTTCTACTGGCCTTCTTCCCCGTCGATCGGGGGAAATCAGTACGGAAGCGACGGCGTTTTTCATAACAGCTCGGATAATCGGCGCGGCGACCAGCATTATTGGGACATCTGGCACAACTTCAAGCCGATTGAGGACTTCCGTAAATATCTCTTCCCTTTCTGCTCCGAATACGGCTTTGAATCAATTCCAAACATTAAAACAATTCGCTCTTTTGCGGACGAAAGCGACCTTAACCTGTGCAGTCCCGTTATGGAACTCCACCAGAAATGCACGGCTGGCAACGAGAAACTGCTTTATTACATTGCTCAGATGTGCCGCTATCCGTATAGTTTTGAAAAGCTCATATATGCTTCACAGCTTGTACAAAGCGACTGCATACGCTCAAACGTCGAGCATATGCGCCGCAATCGCGGAATATGTATGGGCAGTCTTTACTGGCAGATAAACGACAGCAATCCCGTTATTTCATGGTCGTCGGTAGATTATTATAATCGTCCGAAAGCGCTTCACTATGCGGCAAAACGCTTTTATTCGCCTGTATTGCTCTCCTGCCTTGAAGAAAATACTTCTTCCGTCGTTCTCAATGTATCAAATGAAACTATGGAACCTGTAAAAGGTATTATTTCATGGAAACTTCGCAATGCAAGATCGGAAATTCTGACGAACGGAACAATAGGCATTGACGTTCAGCCGCTCGCAGCAAAAAACGCCGCAGCGCTGAATTTCGGCGACTATTTTCGCACTGAGCATGACAAAAGGACAAATTACCTTGAATATTTCCTTGAAGAAAACGGAAAAATACTTTCAAAAGGAACGACGATTTTCGTCCGCCCGAAAACATTCTGCTTCATCGACCCACGAATCAGCGTTCGCATAGATGAAAAATATGAACGTTTTGATATAACGCTTACATCAGCCGCATTTGCAAAAGCCGTTTACCTCGATTTGGCAGACGCGGACTGCGAATTCGGCGACAACTGGTTTGACCTGAACGCAGACGAGCCACTCTGTGTGAGCGTAAGCAGAAAAACATTATCGGAGGATATGGATTCGACGCAGTTCTCCTCGCGGCTGCGAATTATGAGCTGTTTCGACCTGCAATGATATGAATAAATTTTTCCGTTACGGAAGCTTTGCAGCGCTGTGTGTGTTCTTACAGCTCGCGCTGCTTATCACCGCAATTTTTCTGGCGTCAACGCTTCCGCTTATGCGTCTTTTTCTTCAAATTCTTACAATTATATGCGTTTTTGTTCAATTAAATAGCGACATCAGCCCCGCATACAAACTATGCTGGGCTGTTTTCATGCTGATTTTTCCTTCTTACGGCGGAATATTTTTCCTGCTGTTCAGCAAACGACATTCTGTGAACAAAATCCACAGAAAAATGAAGCCGTTTTTCACTGAGAATGTGCCTGCCCAAAATGTTACACCCCAAAAAGGTATACAGACATATCTGAAAAACATTGGTTTTCCACCCGTTTCATGCGCAGAACAGCGTTATTTCGGCACGGGCGAAGAATTCTATGCCGAAATGATGAAGCAGATTGAAAATGCTAAAAAATATATTTTGCTGGAATTTTTCATTGTCGGCGACGGAAAAATCTGGCGGCAAACCGAACAGCTTCTTGCGCAAAAAGTGCGCGAGGGAGTTAAAGTGTGCCTCATAATTGATGACGCGGGCTGCCTTTTCACAAAGCCTGTCGGATTTGAAAAAAGAATGACAAAGCTCGGAATTGAACTGCATAAATTCAATCCCGTTACCCCGTGCCTGACCTCGCGCGTCGGTTATCGCAACCATAGAAAACTGGTGATATGCGACGGAAAAACTGCGTTCTGCTGCGGACTGAACCTCTCCGATGAATATATGAACGTCAAAGAGAAATACGGTCATTGGAAAGACAGCGGCGTAATGATCACAGGCAGCGGCGCGGCTCAGTTTACGCAAATGTTCCGAAATATGTGGACATATCTCAGCGGCGACAGCACTGTATCGTTCATATCTAGTTTTGAGTGTGAACAGGCTCAGCTTGTCCAGCCGTTTTCAGACACTCCTCTTGATAACGAATCGGTAGGGCTGCGCGCATACCTTATTTTAATAAACAGCGCTCATGAAAGTATTCGACTGACAACGCCATACTTGATATGCAGTGATGAAATGCTTAATGCCCTCTGTTCCGCCGCTATGCGTGGAGTAAAAGTTCAGATAATCACGCCGCATATTCCCGACAAAAAAGCGGTATTTATGCTCACGCGCGGATTTTACAGCGAACTGATGCGTGCGGGTATTGAAATATATGAATATGCGCCGGGCTTTATCCACGCCAAAAGCCTGCTTATCGACGGCGAAACAGCCGTTGTAGGCACGATAAATTACGACTATCGTTCAATGTATCTGCTTTTCGAGTGCGGCTGCGTTTTTTACGGCGGAGATGTTCCCATGCAGCTTAACGAGGATTTCGGGCAAACACTCACCCAATGTATCAAAATAGACCGCCAAAAACTTCCAAAAAGCAATATTTTTGTCGAACTTGCACGAGGTTTTTTATATTTGTTTGCTCCGCTTGTCTAAAAAGAACAAAAATAGAAACAACTCAAACTTTTACCGTCCAACCCCTTGAAAAAACTTTTCAAAACCGTTATAATTGAATTGTATGTATTGAAGATTAGGAAAAGAACAAGTAAAAAGAAGATGTATTCAAGGAGTTTTTATGAACATTTTCGACATTTTCGGACTTCTCGGCGGGCTTGCGCTGTTCCTTTACGGAATGGACATGATGGGAAAGGCTTTGGAAAGAAAAGCCGGAAGCAAGCTCAAAACAATTCTCGGCAATTTTACTTCAAATCAGTTTAAGGGTTTTCTGCTCGGACTTGCCGTTACAGCGGTAATTCAGTCCTCATCGGCGACAACGGTTATGGTTGTCGGTTTTGTAAACTCCGGTATCATGACGCTGCGCCAGTCTATCGGAATTATCATGGGCGCAAACCTCGGCACCTCGGTAACAGCATGGCTTTTATCATTGACAGGTATTGAGGGCGACGTATTCTGGGTTCAGCTTTTTAAACCGTCAACATTCACTCCCGTGATAGCTTTTATCGCAATCATGGTTGTTATGTTCTTCAAAAACAATTCCAAAAAGCAAGACACGGCTACGATCTTTATCGGCTTCGCTATACTTATGTACGGCATGGAGTTCATGTCGGATGCGGTTTCGGGCTTAAAGGACGTTCCCGAATTTACGGAAATACTCCTGCTCTTTAATAACCCGATTTTAGGAGTTCTCGCAGGCGCTGTTTTGACGGCAATTATCCAGTCCTCGTCTGCCTCTGTCGGAATTTTGCAGGCTCTCTCAATAACAGGCCGCGTAACGTTCGGAGCCGCTATCCCGATTATCCTCGGTCAGCACATCGGAACCTGTATCACCGCAATTATCTCCTCGTTCGGCGCTAACAAGAACGCAAAACGCGCCGCAGTTATTCATCTCAGCTTTAATGTTATAGGCATGGTGATATGTCTGATTATTTTCTGTCTTCTCACATCGTTCACAAATCTTATTCCCGTGAACGATGCTGTAAATCCTTTTGCTATCGCGGTTATTCATTCTTCGACCGCACTTATATCAATAATTGCCCAATTCCCGTTCGCAAAGCACCTTGAAACCATTGCAAAGATAATTATTCCCGACGGAAAAGACGGAAAAGACGAAGATTTTTCTCTCCTCGACGAGCGTTTGCTTTCAACCCCCACCATTGCAATCGAGCGCAGCCGCACAGTTACCGTAAAAATGGCACAGACTGCGGTTAAAACAATGAAAAAATCGTTTGACCTTTTGTTCAATTATAGTGAAAAAGGCGCTCTTTCGGTGCGTGAGGGCGAGGATAAGACCGATAAATATGAGGACTGCCTCGGAACATATCTTGTTCATGTAAGCAGCCGCAGCATGAGCGAATCCGACAGCCACGAGGTTTCAAAGCTGCTGCATATGATAGGCGATTTTGAAAGAATCGGCGACCACGCCGTAAATATCAGCGAATCTGCCGGAGAAGTTGCGGACAAGGGTCTTTCATTCTCACCCGAAGCGAAGAAAGAGCTGAAAGTCATGATAAACGCGGTTTCGGAAATACTTGACCTTTCGCTAAGCGCCTTTGTGAACGACGACCTCGCAAAAGCCTATGAAGTAGAGCCGCTTGAACAGGTAGTTGACGCGCTGAAGCTCCAGCTCAAATCGTCCCACGTCAACAGACTGCGCAAAAACGAGTGTACAATTGAAATGGGCTTTATTCTTTCTGACCTGCTCACTAATCTTGAGCGCGTTTCCGACCATTGTTCAAACATTGCCGCCTGCATGATTGAGGTTGCGCACAACAGCTTGGATATGCACGAATATATCCAAAGCCTTACTCAGCAGCACAATGAACAGTACAACCAAAAATTTGAATACTATCTCGACAAGTATTCGCTTGCGAATACAAATGCACAGGCATAAAAACAGCGCGCCCTCTCTGCTTTATCGGAAAGGGCGCATTTTTTATGAAAAGATTTTCGCCGTCTTATCTCCGCGCTTGAACAGAAGTGCAACGATCAATCCGAACAGCACAGCGGCGGTTATTCCGCCCGCACACGCCTGCAATCCACCCGTAAACGCACCCATTAGACCGCTCTCGGAAACTGCGAGATACACTCCTTTCGCAAGCTGATACCCGAAGCCTGTCAGCGGTATCGTTGCGCCTGCTCCTGCAAACCTTGTCAACGGCTCATACCAGCCCAACGCTCCGAGAATTACCCCGCTCACAACGTAAATCACGAGTATCCGCGCAGGCGTAAGCTTCGTGAGGTCGATAAGAAGCTGGCCGATAAGGCAAAGTGCGCCGCCCACGAGAAACGCGCGCAGATATTCCATAAACATTTCCATTTGTTTTATCCTTTCCGTTATTCCGCACTTATGTGAACCGCGTGCGCGATTCCTGGAATACTTTCGCCCTGCTGAACGAGCGTCGGCGACATAAGCGCGCCGGTTGCCGTAAACAGAACGTTTTTAAGCTGTGTGACCTGTTCAAAAAAGATGGCACTGATATT
>USOZ01000142.1 GCA_900556525.1 uncultured Oscillospiraceae bacterium
GGCATTTTCTTTTTGTAGGGGGTGATGACACTGGCAGCAACACGGTTGATTGCGCTGCACAAAAACAAGGGCATGAGTTGTGGATGTGCTGCCGGTCCGTGTGCGTTGCCACCACAAAGGCGTGCTTGCCCTTGGTAAAGCGCATGGCAAGTTTGTAGCCCACCTTTTTTGACCATTTACATCCTTGACACCTCCGTTCCATTTGTGATGAATATATATTGCCAAGATCGCTTACCATGCTACAATAGCCGCATCTACGGCCACCGGACAACAGGAAAGGAGTATCTCATGGCCAAAACTGCCGACACCATTGCCATCTATTCCCGCAAATCCCGCTATACCGGCAAGGGCGAAAGTATCGGAAATCAGATCGACCTCTGCCGCGAATATATCCGCACTCACTACGGCGATGCCGCCGCGGAACATGCCGTTGTCTTTGAGGACGAGGGCTGCCGCATCCCGGAGGGAGAGCAGCCGAAATTTGACGCGCTGCCCGCCGCGTATTCCCATCTGTATCTCTGCATGGACGGGGAGCTGGCGGCAGTGATCTGCATCCACGATCCCCTGCGCCGGGAGGCACGGGAGGCGGTAAGAGCACTGCACGAGAGCGGCTTTACCAATGTGGTGATGATGACCGGCGACAACCGCCGCACGGCGGAGGCTGTGGCCGCCGAGGTGGGCGTGGACGCGGTGTACGCCGAGGTGCTGCCGGAGGACAAGGCCGCGTTTATCCGGCAGGAAAAGGCGAAGGGCCACACCGTTATCATGGTGGGCGACGGCGTCAATGATTCTCCCGCCCTCTCCGAAGCGGACGCGGGCATCGCCATCTCCACCGGCGCGGCCATCGCCCGGGAGATCGCCGACATCACCGTTGCCTCGGAAGACCTTTTTGCACTGGTAACGCTGCGTAAGCTCAGCCAGGCGCTGATGGAGCGCATCCACGGCAGCTACCGCTTCATCGTGGGCTTCAACCTGACGCTGATCGCACTGGGCGTGGCGGGGGCACTGCCGCCCACCACCTCGGCATTGCTGCACAACGGGTCTACGCTGGGCATCAGCCTGCGGAATATGACCGACCTGCTGGACGAAAACAAATCATAAGGAACCGGGGCAGGGAAACTGCAAGCTGCATCCCTGCCCCACTCCAAAGCATAGTAGTTAGACTACGCTAACTTGGAAATGAGTCAAGGAAACGGAGCAATATTGATGCACAAGACTGCAAAAGGAGGCGAGAGCAAATGTCCGAAGAAATCCTGGTCAGGCAGGGCGCGCCCACCCTTGCGGGCATCAAGACGGGGAGCTTGTTCCCCTGCCCCTGCGGGGATCGCGAGGCGTTGCTGTCCGACATCCGACGGCTGAACCGGCGGCTGTCGCCCAAGGGACTTTGTCTGCTGCCGCTTCGCTTTCTACCGGGGCAGGCACTCCTTTACCTCTATCGCCCCGCCGAGCTGCGGCGGGATCTGCGGGACACGCAGGTGTCCGATCTGCTGCGTCAGGCGGTCTACGGCGACGAGGAAAGAGCACGCTCACTATTCGAAAAATACAGAAAATGCACAGAGATCTACTGCACATTTTGGCAAAGCGGCTTGAAGCTGGAGCAGCTTGCCGTCGCAGTTTGATCATATAAAATCATCAAAAGAAAGGAATTTACGAAAATGAAAACTGCTGTTATTTATTGGAGCGGTACGGGCAATACGGAGGCAATGGCGCGTGCCGTTGCCGAGGGCATGACTGCCGCGGGCGCAGAGGCTGTGCTAAAGTGGGTGGCGCGGGAACGCTTGTACCTATAACCGGTTTTGCTAACGCCGTAGTTTCGCCCGCGCTCGAGTTTAAGACCGAAGGGTATGTTCTCGGGACAGGCGCAAAAATGTTTGTTATTGCAGGTCCTGTAATTGTTTACGGACTTTGTGCGTCGGTTTTATACGGGATAATTCTTTATCTTGTGCGGTTGGTTTAGGAGGTGTTAAGCGTTTTGTACATTTTGGTGTTCGGTGAACACTTTTTTGCAAGGCTGTCGTACTCGTTGTCAGTCATTTTCATTTTTTTCTCTTCCTTTCTGAAATCAGACATTTTTCGAGCCTGTACCGTTAATTTGTACAAAAATGAACAGATTATTCCGCTTGAATGTAAAAAATTGAGCATAAATTATAAAAAAACTTGACGTTTGCGGTATATAATGCTATAATTGTAATAATATGGACAGCAAGAGCAGTCCCGATTTCGCACGAAAAGGAATGGAACACATGGCAGCTAACAAATACAGCTATAAACGGCAAAGCGGAGGCAAAGCTAAGCCTATCCTTATATCGGTAGGAGCAGTTGTTGCGGTAGGCGGTGCCGTTATCGGCTGGATGGCATATCAGGCAAACCGTGAAAACCAAATTGCAGCTTTAAAGTACGATTTTAACTCCGCATACCCCAAGTCGTTCAATGCGGCAGTTTCAATTGACCCCGCAGACGACTTCGACCGCGACGGGCTTTCAAACGAAACCGAGAAGCTCATGAACACAAGCGGAAGCATTGCGGATACCGACGGCGACGGGATAATCGACGGCGAAGAAGAACAGTACGGAACCGACCCGTCAAATCCGGATACCGACGGCGACGGAATTTTTGACGGAATAGAAATTCTCGCAGGGCTTGACCCGCTTTCCGCTCAAAGCGACTCCTCAACTCCCGACGCAGAACGCAAATTCACAAGAAGAATCGAATTCGACGAGGGATATGTCACGCTAAGCGGAAACGCTGATATTTTTGGCGCGACTGTCGAAAAACTGTCACTCTACTCCGTTGCCTCAAATGCAGGCGCGTTCTCGTTCCCGTATGAAATCTACTGCAAATCGCCGTTCGATTCGGCTGAGATAACGTTTAGGTGCAGTCCCGGGCTCCTCGCGGCAGCAGGACTGACCACTGACGATATACATATCTATAGGTTTGACCCGCGCTCAAAAACATATTCAAATGCAGGCGGAACAGTTGCAGGAGAATCCGAAATTACAGGCACAACAGATTCAAACGGAGTGTTTCTTATCGGTGCGGAACACGTTGTGAACTATGTTATTGACGAGAATACAAAGGTGAATATCCACCTGCTTATTGACAACTCCGGCTCAATGTATCCCTCTAATGCGTACTACGCTTCGGAGGAAAACGACACCGAGTTCAAGCGCCTTTCGTTCGCCGAAAATCTCGTTTCAAAACTGAACAACAACACGGACATTGCGATAACTATTTTCACAGCATTCACGAATACCCTGTGTGAATTTACGGACAACAAAGAGGACGTAATGGCAGCGATCGAGCAGATACGCACGATAGGCGCGGATTACGACGGAACAAGCGTTGAGAGAACACTCATGAACGCTCTGAAGAGCTTCCCCGAGGAGTCACAAAGCGAGCGCAACATAATCGTTCTGCTTACCGACGGAATTTCAACCGAAACAGGAAATTACACTATTGACACCATAATAGACAGCGCGCAGGCAAAAAATGTCACTGTCATGACAATAAGCCTCGGAAACGACATTGACCGAGCGCTCCTTCAGGAAATTGCCGACAGAACAGGCGGAAAGTACTTCCCTATTTCCGAAGCAAACGCGCTTGAGGGACTTTACTCCACACTTATCGCGACAATGGAAAACGACATTGTCGATGAGGACGACGACGGAACTCCCGACACATATTCCCTATTCGATACGGGTTTTAAAATCGAAGAAAACGGCTTTAAATTCAGCAACTTCAAAACTCTTGATCACGGCACTTCGGATTTTGGAATGGCAATGCTCGCACGCGACTGGTTTAAAGGCAATGTAAAGACAAAAACGGACAGCTACGACCTCTCAAAGACTGCGTTCAGCCTTAATGAGCCGCTTTCAAAAGTTATTCTCGCCTGCATGAGCGATTCGTATATCACTCCCGATAATTATCTTAATTTCAGAGAAGGCGAACTTCTTGAAGTTGATGAAAAAATACTCAAAGAGGCTCAGGGTAAGGGTTGGTTCGTGAGAGAAGAAGATTTTTCCGAAAATAAAAACGGCTGGAAAAAAGTTCAGTATCTCGTTCCGAGATATAATGGAGCGGCGCTCGCAAGCAGTTACAGCGAAAATGACGTTCAGATTCTTCGCTTGATCGATTACTGCAACAGCCTGCGTGATACGGGTGAGAGCTTCGCGCTTTCCGACGAATCCGATCTTAACCGCGTTAAAAACATTCTTGGCTCGGGAACTCCGATGCTAATGAAAATGATATGGGAAGAAAACGGAGTATATCAAAGCCGATATGTTGACCTTATCGCCCTGCGCAGAGATATGGATAACCCCAACCTGTTTAACCTGAAAATTTATGACCCAAATTTCGGCTATCCTACAAAGGTTACGCTTAACAGAACAATGGTCTGCGACCCTAACTCTTCCGACAGCGACTACACTTACAGTGCAAACTGGGACGGAAAGCAGGTCGCTATCGAGTTTTATCTGACAGAAGCTGAATAAATAAGAAATTCCACGGTGCGTAAAATAATGCACCGTGGAATTTTTATTGATGAAAATGTCTGCGTGCCGCCGACCAATACCTTTTCGGCAGAAATTTTTTGGCTGTTTTTTTCAGTTTTTTAGCAAGGATCATTTCGGGCGAAATCGAATTTTCAAGCATTAAATTATAAAAATTATTGTAGCTGAGTGCGGCATAATCGCTGTTCATGATCCAACCGCTTGCAAAACCTTCATCTTGTGCAGCAAAGGGGTATATTCTTTCAAACGCGTGCAGAAGCGTTCCGTCATCTTCCTTGATAGGTTCCTCCGGGAAATCCTCATATTTCCAATCGGCTGCAAAAACTTTTTTCAGTGCCTTCGGTCGAAACCAGAACATTGAGCCATAGCCGGTTATCGGCGGTAAATCGCGACTCATAGGTGACTTTATACCGAGCTTTTTCGCCAAAGCCTTTGTATTTTCAAAATTTATCCCCCAAGGCGAAACAAGCGTATTGCGATATAGCCCGTGATACGGTGGGGGCGGCGCCGCAAAGCCAAGACGAGAATTTTTCTCAAACAGTTTGATCACATTTTCTACATATTCAGGCGTTGCAAGCGTATTTTCAAAGCAATGATATGAAAATGCCTTGCCCGAAATAAAGCTGCCTGAACCGGGAGATTTTTTATCATGCGTAAAGCACACAAGATCGTATTTTTCAACAATATCTTTACAGCAGACGAACAGCGAGGACTGATCCCTGCCTCGATTTTCTGCTGTGCGTACTTCCGTATGATTCGTAAT
>USOZ01000143.1 GCA_900556525.1 uncultured Oscillospiraceae bacterium
ATTTCAAAGCTTATCCATAAGAAAAGCTCCGTCAGCGTGACCGAGGAAGAACTCATGGCGATAATCGACGAGATCGAGGACGAGGGCGTGCTTGAACAGCAGGAGAGCAATCTTGTCCGCAGCGCGCTCCAGTTTGACGAGATAACAGTCGATGAGATAATCACTCCGCGCGTCAGCATAACCGCAGTGGAGGTGACGGACGGCGCGGAAGAGGTGCGCGAAAAATTCCTGTCCGAGGAATACTCGCGAATGCCCGTTTATGAGAAAACGCTTGATAATATCGTCGGAATAATCACCGAGAAGGACTTTTTCAGGGAGTATGAAAAGCGAGGAACCGATCTCACGGTACGCGAGCTTATGCAGGAAACGCTGTATATCCCGCATCTGCTGAAGATAAGCGAAGTGTTGAAAATGATGCAGAAGCGGAAGTGTCACATGAGCGTGGTGCTTGATCAGCATGGCGGAACGCTTGGCATTGTGACGATGGAGGATCTTCTCGAGGAACTCGTAGGCGAGATATGGGACGAAAGCGACGAAGTGATAGAGAATATAAGGGAACGCTCCGACGGCAGCTACGATATAAACGGAAGCACACGGCTTTCGGATATGTGTGAAAGTATCGGGTGCAGCATCGACAGCGAGGCCGACACGGTCGGCGGTTGGGTAACGGAAATGCTCGGCGGCATACCGGAAAGTGGCGAAAGCTTTGAGTGCGGCGGCATGCATGTAACGGTCGAATCTACGGATAAAAGACGTGTGCTCAAGGTAAATGTTAACGTAAACATACTCAGGGAGGATGCATAAGTGAAATATTATTGCGAAGAAAAAGATCTCGTGATGCGGCAGCTTGACAGCGGCGAAAACGGCCTGAGCCAAGCCGAGGCAGAGCGCCGCCTTGCCGAAAACGGCAAAAATAAGCTCGCAGAGCCGAAGAAGGACTCGCTCATAAAGCGCTTCCTTAGTATTAATAGATCACTGCGCCGTATTTCTCCACGGCTTTTTTTAGTGTGCGTTCGTCCAGTTCACAAGTGCTGTCAACCAGCGCGCGCCCCTGATAAAGCATAAGCGCAAGCATAAGCGAAATTTCGTTTTCCGTGCTGAACATTACGGGCAGGGAAGTCATGTGCGCGTGTTCGGCGAAAGTTATCGCGTCCTCGGGAGTTTCAAGCTGAATTTTCAGCACGTCATAGGCTTCATGCGAAAGGCTGAATATTTCTTCTTCCATTCCCTCGCTGCATTCGATCGCTTCCGAGATTTCGGTCGTGTCGGGTTCAAGAAAGAACGCTTCGCGCTCGTTCGCAAGCAGCAGAGCAGTCTCGTTTTCCTCGGGCGGAATACACATCATTCCGTTTTCATCTGAAATTATCTCAAAGCCTTTTTCTTCGAGAACAGTGCGCGTTTCAGCGCTTATAATTCCGTATTTCAGCTTTGCGAGAAGCGGTATCTTCGCTATTTTCGCGAGTCTGTCCATGCCGTCGATAAGCGTTTCCTCGTCCTCGGTGCATATTCCGAAGCCTGAAAGCCCCATGCTTTGCAGGATTATCAGCGCGGCGTCTGCGGGAAGTTCCGCTTCCGTCAGAAGCTCGTCGTCAACGTCAATAATAGCAAAAACGGGCTTTTTTCTTTTTTTGCACTCGATAAGTGCGCCGCGCAGGTCCGCCGCAAGGCTCATTCCTTCAAGAATAAAGCACGAAGCGTCGTTTTTTTCATCTATTAGCGCGGAGTAATGTTTTTTAAGCTCGGTGAAGCTGTGTTCGTCGTATGGTTCAATCATCATACCGCTCTCACCGAGCAGCAGGGCGTTATACGGGTCGCTGCCGTCCGGCAGTGTATACTTACCGGTACAACTGTCGCTTTTCATGATATTTTTCCTTTCGTAAAGATGTGTTAATAATTACATTTTTTCGGGCGCGTCAACTTTAAGCAGGTTCAGCATATTGCGGAAAACTGTTTTTACCGCTTCGCAAAGTGCAAGCCGCGACCGGAGAATCTTTTCTTCCTCGCCCTTTATCTTGCAGGTGTCGTAAAATTTGTGGAAAAGCTGCGCAAGCTCCTGAACGTAGCGGGTGATAACCGAGGGGTTGTATGCCTTTGCTGCTTCGGTTATTTCCTGAGGCAGGGAAGCGAGCTTGCGTACAAGCGCGAGTTCGGCAGGCTCAGTGTAAATAAGTTTGCCTGCGGGAAGTTCTTTGCGTTCAATACCGTCCTCTTTCATGCGTTCAAGTATGCGGCAAATTCTTGCGTGTGCGTACTGTACATAGAAAACGGGGTTCTTCGAGCTTTCTTCGATAGCCAGATCAAGGTCAAATTCAAGGTGTGTGTCGGGGTCGCGCAGATTAAAGAAGAAGCGCGCCGCGTCCATCGGGATTTCATCAAGGAGCGTTGCGAGAGTTATCGCCTTTCCAGAACGCTTAGAGAGCTTTACGGTCTCGCCGTTTCTTACGAGGCGAACCATCTGCATTATAACAACGTCAAGGCGATTCGGGTCGATTCCGAGAGCGGTAAGCGCGGCCTTCATTCGCGCGATATATCCGTGATGATCCGCGCCGAGAATGTCGATAGCAATATCGAAATTGCGCGTAACCAGCTTATTATAATGGTATGCAATATCGGGAACAAAATATGTCGGAACGCCGTTCGCGCGGACGAGAACTCTGTCCTGATCGTCGCCGAATTCGCTCGCTTTGAACCAGACAGCGCCGTCCTTTTCGTAGGTATGACCCTTTTCCTTGAGAATTTCAACGATTTCCTTTACGCGGCCGCTTTCGTGGAGCGTACTTTCTCTAAACCATGTGTTATAATGGATACGATACTTCGCAAGGTCGTCTTTTAGCCCCTGAATATTTATCGGGAGGGCGTATGCAACGAGCGCCGCGCGGCGGTTTTCTTCGGTGTCGTGCATATATTTGTCGCCGTATATCTCGGCGAATTTTTCGGCATGGTCGATAATATCCTGACCGTGATAGCTGTCTTCGGGCATTTCGATATCGTCGCCGAAATGCTGGCGATAGCGGTAGTCAAGGCTGAGTCCGAATTTGTTGACCTGATTTCCTGCGTCGTTGATATAGAATTCACGTTCAACATAATATCCCGCGTATTCAAGCAGGGAAGAAAGGCAGTCTCCGATCGCGCCGCCTCTTGCATTGCCGATATGCATGGGACCTGTCGGATTTGCCGAAACGAATTCCACAAGAACGCGCTTGCCCTTTCCGACATTTACCTTTCCGTAATCGGCGCCGTTTTCAAGAACAGCCGAAACTGTTTCTCCGAACCAGCGCGGGCTGACGAAGAAGTTGATAAATCCGGGACCTGCGACCTCTATTTTATCGAAAACAGTTCCCGCGAGAACTGCATTATCAGCAATTGTCTGCGCAATCGCACGCGGATTGCTGCGGAACGCCTTTGCGGAAACCAGCGCGGCGTTGCAGGAAAAATCGCCGTGAGCTGAATCGTTGGGAATTTCAATCGTAAAGTCGGGCATAGGCTCCGCGGGGAGCTTTTGTGAGGCAACCGCAGCGCCTACCGCGCCGAGAATGATTTCCCGCACCTCTTTTTTTGCCTGTTCAATCATGTCGTTCATTTTTGCTGTCCTTTCGTTAATCCGCCTTTGTAACGGTAATATTTATTTTATTTTCAGAGATGAAGTCTGTGTTCAGGTCGATCCCGTATCTTACATACAGCTTTCCGCCGTTTTCGGTAAGCTCGTTTTCTATCTCGTAAGTGTTCACGCCGAGGGTGAAATCTCCGAACGGAGTTCCGTAAATGCAGTGATGCTTGTGATTTTTGTCGATATACAAGGCGGAATTTGCCGCGCCTGTCCGTTCGATAACCACAAGCTCAGGCTGAACCGAAAGAGTGACGCTGCAATCCTCGTAACCAATCTCTCCGTTCTCGTCATAGCGTATGACAAAGCCGTTTTCAACGACTTCAAACTCGCCCGTGGTAAAGAACTCGCTCTTGTCGCAGCCCTCGTCGTTTTCGGCGCTTGTATTCAGAAAAATATTAACTTTCATATTCTATCCTTTTATCCTTCGATCGCGGAGGAGATGAGCATATCCAGCATTTCTCCGTATTCAAAACCGCTTTCGTTCATCAGCATCGGCATTGCACTTTCCTCGGAAAATCCCGGGAGTGCCGTAACGCGTCGGAGCAGTATCTCGCCGTTGTTCAGAACAAAGCTAATTTTCGCGAAGCCGCTGAAGTTGAGTATTTTGTATGCGCGCACGGCGTAATCGGAAATCTGTTTTTTCTGCTCGTCCGTAAGCTGCGCATTCGGCACAAATTCAGCAGTATAGCTTGCAAATTCGCTTTTCAGCGGGGTTTTTACCGTTTCACCGATAGATGAAACGCGAATGTCGTAAGTTCCGCCCGTGATGATACAGCAGAGGCTGCGGCCTGTGAGAAACTCTTCGACTATCGCCGTGTGATGATGTGAAAATGCAATTTTTGCAGCTTTTTTCAGTTCATCTGTATTTGTCGCGAGGTCTGCGCCTATCGACGAAGAACAGCTTGAAGCTGAAACGTAAACCGGGTAACTGAGCTGCGCCTCGACGTCCTTGATTTTGCTGTCAATTTCGTTCATATCGCCGCGTTCAAGGCAAGTGAAGCGCGGAACGGGGATTCCCGCTTCGCGCAGCAGCGCGTGGGTCATTTTCTTGTCTATACAGTAGCCTGCGGTGTCGGGATTACAGTCGCAGTACGGTATTTTAGCGAGCTTTAAAAGGCTCTGGATCCGTCCGCCCTCGCCGTATTTTCCGTGAAGTGCGGAAAACACAACGTCAACTCGCTTAAAAGTTGTCGTGCCGTCGTCCATGACTGTGAGTATTCCGGCATGGATAGGGTCGGGGCTTATAACTGCGGAACAGCAGTCGCTGTTGTTTTCCCATTCGCCCGTGGGGATTTCATCATAGTCGCCGGGAAAATAGAGCCAGCGCCCCCCGCGCGTTATGCCGAGCGGTGTAATATCGTATTTTTCCCTCGAAAGCCCGTTAAGCACGGAGTAGGCCGAGCGCAGGGAAAGTTTGTGGTCTTTTGTTGCGCCGCCGAATAAAACGGCAACTCTGATTTTCGCCATAGCTTCGTTTCCTTTCCTGAAACAGTTGTATTATATTATATCATATTTGAAGCGGAATTTCAATAGCAATACTGAAAAATAAAAGCCGCAAATTGTAGTGCTACAATAGATATTGGACAAAGTTAAGAAAAAATGTTGAGAGATAGAC
>USOZ01000144.1 GCA_900556525.1 uncultured Oscillospiraceae bacterium
AGATACGCCCCGTGCGGGTCTCTGTCTGCTTGTAGGTCGTGTGGATTCGTCCGTCGGGAGCAATTTCGCTGAGAAGTCCGACCGCGTATGTCGAATAAAGCTTTGTAACAGTTCTGTAACGCAAAACAAGCTCGAGGATAGGATATTCCCCCGAATATCTCTCGGCAAGTTCTTCAAGTACCTCCGCGCTCGTCGAATAGCCCGTCTTGGTTTTCTTCCCCGCAGGCAGTCCCATTTCCTCAAAAAGCACCTGTCCGAGCTGCTTCGGCGATGAAATATTGAACGCGTGTCCGACTTCAATATAAATTTGCTGTTCAATATCTTCCGCTTCGGAATTGAGCTGCTTTCCGAAATCCTCCAGCGCTTCCTTGTCTATCGCCACGCCGTCGCGCTCCATTGAAACAAGTACATACGCCAGCGGAATTTCTATCCGCGTAAGCAAGTTGTACATTTCCTCGGCGCTGAGTTTCGCATAAAGCGCACGATTAAGCGCACAGAGCGACCCTGCTTCATTTTCTGCGGAATACGGCGCGCCGTACTCCATGCACAGCCTTTCGAGCGGATATTCCGTTCCGTTCACATTCAAAAGATACGCCGCAAGCGTCGAATCGAACACAACATTTCTGATTTCAACTCCCGTTTCGGTAAGCAGCGACTTCAGATCGAAAGTCCGCTTTGGAAACTCGGAGGTAAGCTCCTTTTCATAGTCTTTTTGTTCAATTTCACTCACTTCGCCGTTTTTCAGCCGCAGCAGCTTTCCGCCGGCATACATATAATCGGCAATGTCCTCGCCGCATATCTTTGGGTCGGTATTATCCGCGTTATCGGTTTTCACGTCATTTACGGGTGCAGCCTGCTCCTGCGCAGCCTTTGCCGCCTCAGCCGAAACGTTCAGCTTTTTCAGCAGGCTGAACATTTCCAGTTCGGTAAGAATTGACGCAAGCGCCTGTTCGTCGCGTTCGCCGAAGAGATAATGCGAAAGTTCGGTATCTATCGGCGCTTCACGGCTAATCGTCCCGAGAAAATAGCTGAGCCGACAGCTTTCTTCCCCGTTTATCAGCTTTGTGCGAACAGACTTTGTAACGTCGATACTGTCAATATTTTTGTATATTTCTTCTATCGACTGATATTTCTGAATAAGAGAAAGAGCTGTTTTTTCGCCTATTCCCGCGACCCCGGGGATATTGTCGCTTGCGTCGCCCATAAGCGCTTTCACATCTATCATCTGCCGCGGAGAAACCCCGTAGACCTCCGCTATCTTCGCGGGAGTATAAAGAACGTCCTCCTTTGTCGAGGCGAGGTTTACGAAAACATTGTCGGTTATAAGCTGAAACGAATCGCGGTCGCCCGTCGCAAGTATGCACTGCGAACCCGTGCTGTCGCACTTCGCCGCAAGCGTTCCGAGAATGTCGTCGGCTTCATAACCCTCGCACTCTATTACAGGCACGCCGAGCGCCGTAAGCAGCTTTTTTACATACGGCATCTGCACCGCAAGTTCATCGGGCATACCCTTTCTCCCCGCCTTATAGCCGTCGTACTTTTGGTGACGGAATGTCGGCGCTTTTAGGTCGAACGCAGCAGCCGCACCGTCGGGCGCAAACACCGCGATCAGTTTGAGGTAAATGTTAAAAAAACCGGTAACGGCATTCGTGAACATCCCCTTTTTGTTGGTGAGCAGGTGTATCCCGTAAAACGCGCGGTTAAGTATGCTGTTCCCGTCTATTATAAGCAGTTTCATTTTTTAATTATCCTTTCGGGCGGAACTTCCCGCTCTGAATATTCGGCGTATTTTCGCGCGGAGAGTGCCGCTTTTTTCCTTTTGTTTACGCTGCGCGGCTTCCGCGTCGGCGTATGCCTTTCTGTAGAAATACATCTGCGCGTCGAGCGGTTCTCCCGTCGTTTCGCGACGGATATATGTTCCGTCGGGCTGCTGAATCCGCGCTTTGACATTATCGCGGAGCATAGTGTGAAAATAATCGGTTATGCGGTCGCGTATCTCCTTATTTTTTATCGGTGCGGCGACCTCAACACGCCGCTCGGTGTTTCTCGTCATAAAGTCGGCAGAGGAAATATATACCTTTTCGCGCTCGCCGCTGCCGAAAATGTAAATACGGCTGTGTTCGAGGAAACGCCCCACTATCGACACCAGCGAAATGTTTTCCGTTTCGCTCGGAATTCCCGTAACGAGACAAGATATTCCGCGTACGAGCAGCTCAATTTTAACGCCGCTCTTTCCCGCCTGAACCAGCTTTTCGATAATGTCCTTGTCAGTGAGCGAATTGAGCTTCAGCCCTATGTAGCCGTCGCTTCCGTAGGTTATCTCGCGGTCGATCATCTCAACAACGCGCGATTTAAGGCAATGCGGCGCTACCCAGAGCGACGAGCTGCTCTCAACGGTAGAACCTATCGAAAGCGCCGTGAATACCAGCGACGCATCCGTACCTATATCATGGTCGGAAGTCATCACCGTTATGTCCGTATAAAGCCGCGAGGTGCGCTCGTTGTAGTTGCCCGTGCCTATCTGAGTGGTGTAGAATATGCTGCTTCCGATTTTGCGCGTTATAAGCAGCAGCTTTGAGTGGACTTTAAGTCCGTCTAGACCGTATATGACTTTTACGCCCGCCTCTTCGAGCCGCTTTGACCAGCCTATATTGTTCTCTTCGTCGAAGCGTGCGCGGAGTTCGACAAGCGCGAGAACTTCCTTTCCGTTTTCGGCAGCCTTTATCAGCGCGTCAACTATTTTGCTGTCGCGCGCAACGCGGTAAAGCGTTATTTTTATTGAGACCACTTCCGGAGATGAAGCCGCTTCATCAAGCAGTCGGATAAACGGAGAAAATGACTCGAACGGATACATCAGCATAATGTCGCGCTGTTCTATCTGCTTTATCAGCGGAACGTCGGGGAGTATCGACGCGGGCTGCTGAGGAGTCAGCTTCTCAAAAAAGAGATTGTCGCCAGAAATATGCTCTTCAATTTCGGATACAAAGCCAAAGTCCAACGGGTGCTTAACGTGGAAAATAAAGCTTTTTCCAAGCGTCATTCCCGCCTGTGCCGCGAACTGCGCAAGTTCATCCTTATTGTGATAGCCGATATATTCCACGCGGACAGGACAGAGCTTTTTGCGCTTTTTTACAAGCTCCTCCATAACGTTGCGGAAATCCACGTCGTAGTCGTAAAGCGCTTCCTCCGCGTCAATGTCGGCGTTGCGCGTAATACGGATAATTCCGCGGTCGGTCACTTCATAATCCCCGAAAGTAAGGTGCGCGAAAAGTGAAATAAGTTCAGACGTAAGTATAAAGCGGAAGCCGCTTTCGGACGGAATACGCACAATTCTTCCGAAAGCCTCAGAGCTTGCGGGGATTATTCCGAAAAACTCACCTTTCTTGTTTTTCAGGCGCGTGATGACATATATCGTCTTATTCGCGAAAAACGGCATAGGGTGCTTTTTATCAACTATCGTCGGGAAAAGCAGCGGTTTTATATCCGAAAGAAAATATTTCAGCAGATAATCCATATCGCCCTCACCGAGCGACGAAACGCGGACGTGCTCCGCGCCGTAAAGCTTGAGCTGCTCCATTATATCCCAGTACGCCGCGTCGAATCTCGGGAGAAGTTCCGCGGTTTTATCCGCAATAAGCGAAAGCTGCTGCGCGGCGGTAAGGTTCGTTTTATTATCCGGGTCGTCTTTTTTAAGCAGCGTGCGGTCGTAGAGAGAACCTACGCGCACCATAAAAAATTCATCGAGATTGCTTGCGAATATCGACACAAAGCCGAGCCGCTCAAACAGCGGAACGCGGCTGTCCTCCGCTTCTTCAAGAACGCGCTGATTGAATTTGAGCCACGAAAGCTCGCGATTGTCGAAATATGAAAGACCGCTCATAAAATTCTTTCCTTTCAGAAGGCGGCTGCCCGCCGTAATGTACATATATTTTTATTATACTATATTTTACCGCGTTTTTTCAAGTGAAAAAATGTATTTTACGGAAATTTTACAAAAAAAATCAGCATTTATTCCTTTTTTTAAAATTTACATTGATTTTTTCATTGTAATGTGTTATTATAATAGGTAGATATTATCGCTGCAATGAATGTGTTCAGAGCAGCGCTCAAATATGAAAGGAAAGAATGACTATGGCAAAACGCTGTGCAAAATGCGGAACATTTCTTACCGACGCGGAACGCTTCTGCCCCAACTGCGGCGAAAACGTAAACACTGATATGCCTGTGCCCGTTCAGCAGGGTCAGCAGCAATATCAGCAGTTCAACCGTTCGGGGATCCAGCCCCCGCCCGTGTCATATACCGCGCCCGCCGAACCGCCCATGACGCTTAAAAGATGGGTCGGAACCCTCTTGCTTACCAACTGCCTCGGAATAGTGAGCCTTATCCTCCTTTTTGTATGGGGATTCGGTTCAGGTCCGAAAGAACGTCAGGACTACTGTAAGGCTATGCTTATCGTAAAGGCTATACTTATCGTTGCCGCGTTTATTTTCGGTATAATTTTCTCAGCCGCGATATTATCTTCTGCCAGCACATTTACCGACTGGGCGGAAGGAATTGCAGACAGCGTTTATACCTCCGCTGCCGCAATGTTCAGCTTTATCGGGTAAGCCCCGTACATAAACGAAAGGACTCCGAAGCTGAATGAACCAGAAAAAACTTATAGTAATAACCGGGCATTACGGCTCGGGAAAAACGAATTTTGCCGTAAACCTTGCGCTTAAAGAAGCGAAAAGCGGAAAACGCTGCACGGTTATCGACCTTGACATCGTAAATCCGTACTTCCGCACCGCCGATTTTGAGGAATTGTTCCGCGAAAACGGGATAACTTTCCGCGCGCCGCTTTATGCAAATTCCAATCTCGACATACCCGCGCTTAATATCGACCTGCGCAGCATAATAAACGAAACCGACCGCGTTATCATTGACGTCGGCGGCGATGACGAGGGCGCAAAAGCGCTCGGACGCTTCGCGGACGAAATTTCCGCTGCGGGATATGAAATGCTCTATGTTATCAATAAATACCGATATTTAACCAAAGAACCCGAAGAAGCGCTCGCGCTCATGTACGATATCGAACGTGCGGGCGGGCTGCGCTGTACGGGAATTGTAAACAACTCCAATCTCGGCGCGGAAACCACGGAAGAAATTGTTCGTGGCGCGCTCGAATATGCAAAAAATGTCGCGGAAACGGCAGGACTGCCGCTGACCGCTAC
>USOZ01000145.1 GCA_900556525.1 uncultured Oscillospiraceae bacterium
CTCCCGTCTGAACGGTTTCCTTTCCCGAAAGAACGGAATAGCGGACTGTTTTTGCGCTGAAATTCGGGTCGGTGTTGAAAATTGTTACGACGAAGCTGATTTTTTCCATAGCAGAGAAAGCGAACTTGTCGAATTCGGCAAGAACCGCGGTCGCCGCGCAGAAACTGCGCCAGTTGCGCGGGGCGATAAGTCCCTTTGACTCCATAAGCGAGTTCAGAACGCCGACGAGAGCTGTTCCCTGACCGGGGAAATCCGAAAGGAAACCGTTCAGACGGGAGAAATTGCGGTTTCCGACGGCGGACGCGTGCGCCGTATCGGCAGCGTACTGCTTGACCGCAGCGGAATATCCGCGCCCGAGAAACTGCACCTGCGCCTTGAGCTTATCGGAATCGAAGTCCACAACGACTACGACCTCTGGGTATATCCCGAACTGCCAGTTTCGGTTACCTACGAGGGAATAACCGTGGGCGGAAAAACGGTTTACTTCGCCGAGGACGAAACTCACGCGCGCGAGCGCATGAACAAAGGCGAAAAGACTATCGTTATCCCCCGCGCCGAGGGAAAACTGCCCGGAATATACTGCACGGATTTCTGGTGCTACCCGATGTTCAAGATAATTTCCGACTCGATGAATAAGCCCGTCGCTCCGGGAACAATGGGCTGCCTTATCGACGAAAAGCACCCCTCGCTCGCGCAGTTCCCGACTGAATTTTTCTCCACTCCACAGTGGTACGGTCCCGTTATGCACAGCCACTGCGAAAACCTCGACGGAACGGGTATCGAACCTATCGTCTGGGCTATCGACAACCCGCACCGTGCCGAGCGCTTCGGAATACTCTACGAAGCTGACGGACTGCTCTGCTGCACGGTTCGTCTGCCCGAAATTGCCGAAACTCCCGAGGGAAAATGCTTAGCGTACAGTCTGGCGGGGTATGTGCTTAACGGCGCCAAGAACTGATTTTCCGCATAAAATAAATAAGTGAGGATTTAACAATGACTGATAAGGAAATAAAAGTTGAACGCTATCGAAATGAAAATAAATCCGTAAAGACGGGGCAGGTCGTTTTCGCAGGGTCGTCGCTTATGGAGATGTTCCCAATAAATAAGCTGCTCGCGGAACACGACGACGATACAATTATCTACAACAGAGGGATAGGCGGCTTTTTAACCTCAGAACTGCTTGAAGTAATTGATGTTTGCGTTATCGACTTAAAGCCGTCGAGGGTGTTTATAAATATCGGCACAAACGACTTGAGCTGGTCGAGTATTCCGATTTCGGCGGTAATGGATAACTACGATAAAATAATCACCGCTATCGAATCCGCTCTGCCCGACGTCGAGATCTATCTTATGGCGTATTATCCCGTGAACTATGAAGCCGCGTCCGAGGAAATGAAAGAATGTCTGAAGATCCGCACAAATGAAAAAATCAACGCCGCAAATCTTGAGGTCAGAAAGCTCGCGGAAAAGCACGGTCAGAAATACATTGATATAAACGCTAATCTAAAAGACGAAAAAGGCAGGCTTAAAGCCGAATATACCATAGAGGGAATGCACATTTACGAAAGCGGATACCGCTCGATTTACGACGACATCATGGCTTATGTAAAAGAACCGAAATGGAAAAAACAGCGCTAAAAACAAATCCCCGAACCTCTCGGTTCGGGGATAATTGTTTCCGGCTTACTTGTCCAGATTGTACTTCTTCTTGAAACGGTCTACGCGTCCGCCTGTATCAACAAGCTTCTGCTTACCGGTAAAGAAGGGGTGGCACTTGGAGCAGATTTCAACCTTGATGTTCTGCTTTGTGGAACGGGTCTCGATAACCTCGCCGCAAGCGCAGGTAATAGTTGTAGCCTCATACTTGGGATGAATGTCCTTTTTCATGCACTGTCACCGCCTTTTCGTTAAAAAATCCCGCTGTGGGGAGCAACCCACAGACCTATCGGTTATCAATTATACCATATAAGCTGAGCTGTGTCAAGTGTTTTTTTATTTTTTGAAACACTTTGCTCTGCAAAAATCCCGCCGTATCAATATCCGTTTGAAAGCGCCGTGCCTGTTGAGCTGCACCAGCTTCCGAACGGAACGTAATACGAATCGTCAAGATAAAGCTTTCCCGCCGCAGGATATATTGACGAATAATTGTTGAACGAGCTGCTGCCGTAAACATAATTATAGTAGTCCGGAACATAGTAGTCGGAGAATACAACGTTCTCCGCAGCGTTCACTACCGCGATGCCTATCAGCTTCATTTCATCGTCAGCCTGCTGTTCGCTGTAATTATCATTTTCATAATTCGCGTTTTCTTCGTCGTAAAAATAATCTCTGAAATACGAATCGCGCATGAAAAGGAGCTGAACACGAACGTCGGAAATGCTGTTCAAACGACTGAAATTACCGAGATATTCCGAAAGCCCCGATTTTTTTGCAAGTTCCGCGATTTCGTCGTTTTCACGCGCATATTCGTCATAGCCGCTGAGAATTTCCCAGCTTCCCGCTCTGAGTTCGACCGAGAACTCGTTCGCGTTTTCAAGTTCAAAAACTCCCGCGTTCTGCTGCATGAAAAGCTGAACGGCTTTTGAGATATTGAGCGCGTAACTGTCGAGTTTTTCTTTTTCCTTTGCGAAATTTTCCTCGTCCTCGCGGGCGGTTGAAATTCCCTCTATAAGATTCGGATATGTTCCGACAACGAAATCGTCCTTGACATTTTCCTTTCCGCCCCATTCAAACACGCCGTCGATATAATTGTATGTGTCGGGTAGAGCGGAAGGAAGGTCGCTCGGATCGTCGGTGTAAACCACGCAAACGCCCGTCAGAACGGGGACGTTCAAAAAATCTTCATCATACGAGTCATACGAGTATGTGTAATCGGAAAGCGCGTGCGCAATATCAAACGTCAGCTCAATATACATATTTTTGCTGTCGTCAGCGCCGCTTGCCCGCATAACATTTTCAAAATCGACAAATCCCAGCCCCGCGTCGTCGATAACTTCAAGCCCCTGTTCGCCGTTGTACAGCTTTATTGTTCTCGGCTCGTTAAACAGCGTATAGCCGTCGACCACGGGATATTTTTCAATATCCGAATCGCTCAGAGCGTTGCCGTCTTTCCAGAACTGTCCGGCGAATTCGTCATAAATATGCCTTGCGTATCTGTTTGCGTCAAATACCGAGGACTCGGTGTAGTACGAATAATGCTCCGACATTCTTTCGCCGCGCTTCATTTCATCAATGTTCTTTTGCAGGCTATCGATAAGGTCCATTTTATCAGCAATATCGCGCAGAACATCGTTCTTGTCGAGCGCTTCAAGCATTTTTTCACTTATGTTGAGCCTTATGCTGTTGAGCGTTTTTTCGTCCATTTCTTCCGCGAGATCTATGCACTTTTCGCCTGAAATATCGGGAATTTCAACGGCTTCACCCGAGGTGTACGGCGTAAGCTCCGCGTTGAACCGAAGCGAGAGTATTGACGTAACATTTATGGAAAATTCCGCGTTAAGTCTGCTTTCGTCGCCGTCCAGCGACCAGCTTATCTTTGCGCATTTAAGCGCTTCCTTTATTATTGCGGCAGAGCTTCCCGAGTCACTCAGCGACATCATTTCTCCCGTTATATCGTTGCCGCTGTATCTTGACTCGGTAAGAATTGAGGAGAGCATTTCGTCCTTGTCGGAAAGACTGAGGGTGTACTTGCCCGTGCGGACGGATTTTCCGCAGTATGTGATATTGTCGCAATCTTCGCAGATAAGGTCGAGAACGAGCGGTTTTCCGTCAGTTCCGTCAACATACGAAATTTCGGTTTTTATGGTTCCCGTTGCGTCTTTTATAAGAACGTCGTCTTCGGTAGCTGAAATGACCGAGAACTGCCCGCCGCCCGGAATGTCGGCAATAATGCGGAATTCGCCATTATTGTTCACAAGACCTGCCGCGAAGCTCTCGCCGTCCTCGGAAGTGTCTGTTACAATGATAGTTTTTCCGATTATTTCCGTGTGCGGAGCGATATAGTTGCAGACGGTAATCTGCATATTCGGGTCTATATTCTCGCTGCTAAACAACTTTTCATATTCCGAAACGCTTTTGCTTGAGGCTGAAACGTAAAAATTGCGCAGAAATTCATCATTTTTGAGGAATTCGCCCCATTTTTTCAGTATATCGCCGCATAATTCGTTTGAGAATACGGTTTTTACCTCCGTACCCTTTACCTGAATTCCCGCAACGGTAAACTCGCCGTCGGTATATGTAAACTTAGCGGAAGAATATGCCTCGTCGACGATTTTGTACATTTCATTTCGGATACGTTCTATTTCTTCACGCGGAATTGTTATCGAGTTTTCGCCGTTTTCGTTTTCCATATAAAAAGTATAATCACAGAAATTCGGCATGGTAAGCGTCGTAAGTTCTTCCGAGCGATACTGTTCAAGACAGAAAATATCCGAATCCTTGAACCGCGCCGCGTAGGTGTATTTGTTGCCGTTTTCGCCGCTCTGAACGTGTGAAACCAGCGATATGCCGCGCATTGCGTCGAGGTATTCGCTCACGCTGTCGTTGCCGTCAAGTATCGCTTTCAAAAATGAATAAAATTCAACGTCGGCAGTAATTTTTACTTCGCTGTCGCCGTACAATTCAAGTATTCTGTCGAACGAACTTGTATTGTTAATGATCGATATGATCTCGCGGTTTTGATACCCCGTTTCTCTTGCCTGTTCGGTCAACAGTACGGCTTCGATCCGTGCCGCGATCGCGTCATCTACCGCGCCGAAATCAAACTCCTCGCCGCCGAGAATATAGTCGGAATACGATTTAAGCGCAATTTCCTTTGCATATCCCGCGTCACCCTTTATAAGCCGCATTATCTGGTTGCTGAAGCAGAAATATCCGACCGCTGCCGCCGCGCCTGCGAGGACTATCGCTGTTCCTCCGATAATCAGACCGACCTTGCCCTTTTTCTTTTTTGGGGAAGCTGCCACTGTCCCTGCTCGCATCGATGATGATGCTGCTGTACATCTGATCAAGAAATAAAACGTAAAGGCAGGGCTTTACCATGAAAGGCACTGAAAAAATAATCGCACATATCCGCTCCGACGCCGAAGCGAAGGCTGCTGCGATACTCGCTCAGGCCGAACAGCAGTGTGCCGTTATCCGTGAGGACTATGACAAGCAGGCCAAGGCGGTCTATGCCGACAAGGTGCGCTCCGGCGTGAAGGAATGTGAG
>USOZ01000146.1 GCA_900556525.1 uncultured Oscillospiraceae bacterium
TGGTGAATATAACCGCAGTTGCGGCAGATCCAGACCGCTTCTCCGTCTGCCGTGAACACTTTTCCGCTTTGCAGTTGTTCGATAAGACAGCGATACCGCGCCTCATGTTCTTTTTCAATGCTTCCGACCATGTCGAAAAGCGCGGCTATGTTGTCAAAGCCCTCTTCGCGCGCAGTTTTCGCAAAATCCGCATACATATCCGTCCATTCGTAATGCTCGCCGCCTGCCGCATTTTCAAGCGCTTTTTGAGTAGTCGAGGGAATGCCCTCGCTAAGGAGCGAAAGCCACAGCTCCGCGTGCGCACGTTCGTTCGCGGCAGTCATGTCGAAAATGTCGCCGATCTTTTCATAGCCCTCCTTTCGGGCTATTTCACCGTAAATATTGTACTTGGTGCGCGCCTGCGACTCGCCCGCAACCGCCGTTTTCAGATTTTCCAATGTTTTTGAACCATCAAGCTGCATAATATCATTTCCTTTCGGGTTTACTTCGCGAACAGATTTCGCTGCCTTTATTTTCCCCGTCAGAAATGATTTTATGCGGTATTGCCCGTCGGTGTATTTTCATTCAAGCGTAAACGTCCAATTGCTGTAATCCAGCGTTATTTCGCTTCCGTCCGCAGAATTTAATAAAACATTGTCCGTTCCGTCCTTTAGCGTAAGGCAGCCCGGCGCATAGACGATTTCACTGATACCGTTGTATCCCTCGCCAATGATCCTGCTAAGCTTTTCTTTCCTGCCGTCAAAATGAAACAGTTCCGCGACCGTCGTTTCCATTTCCGAGAATATCCCGTAAACCGCTATAAGCTGCGTTTGGTCGGGAAGCAGCATTGCTTCAATGTAGTATGGCGAGGTGGTGTCGTAGTTTCTTTCAACAGAACGTTCGTTTCCGACGGTGTCCGACGCGATAATTTCACCGTTTTCAATGATGCGAAGTTCAAGGCGCTTTTTTACAGCGCTGTAAGGTTTGCCGTCGGGCGAATATACGTATACTGCGGCTTTGTAGCCGTAGTCTATATTGTAAATTCTTCCCGAAAAAGTATTTTTGCTCTGATTTTCCGACGCTTTTATCAGCATATTATCAAAATCAAAGACAATTTTAAGTCCGTCCGCAATATTGATATATTCGGTTTCTGAGCACGACCCAAGCCCCTCGTCGCCGTAGTCGAATATCCCGCTGCTGTAATCATAGCCCGCAGGCATATCCTGACTTGTTCCGAAGCGCTTCAGTTCGCCCGTTGTTTTGTCTAAAAAGAACGCTTCCCCCTCTTTTCTGTACCTTTCGGGGTAGAAAGTACGCAGTATTATGATAATTTCGCCGTTCGGAGCATTGTAAACGTCAAAATATTTCTCGCCCGGTGCGACATATATCAGAAACCCGTCAAGCCCCGACATTCCGTTCTGGCTGCTTGAGCGTGAGATAAGCCTGCCGTCGCTGCCGTAAACGCAAAGGTAAGTGTTTTCGGTAGTGTTGTAATATCCCTCCTGCGTTATCTCTCCGACAGGCGCTTCTACAGTCACCCTGTACCCGCCGACGTTCTCTTCATAAAGAACCTGCGCATTATTTTCGGGGAAATTTTCCATTGCAGCGGTATTTCTGATGTGCCATTGCTTCAGGTATTCGACTATTCCCGAAAAATAAGGCTCAAGATAAACCGTGCCGTCCGAAATTTTGTATTCATAATTCGTCGCGTCAAGCAGCGCGGACAAGTATTCGTCATTGTACAGCGCGGATTTTTCGGAACTGAAATCAAAGAAAATATAATTGTCATTCTCCTGCTCAGAACCGGTCGGATATTCGTTATTGTTCAACGCGTAATCATCAGAACCGTAATATCCGCAGTAATCAAAGTAAATATACTTCTTTTTAATGAGCCAGTTCTTCTGTCCCGAGTCAGTCAGCAATTCACCAACCTCGTCAAACAGCTCCTCCGCCTGTTCGGGCTTTAAAAAGCGTGCCAGATAATTCAGCTTCGTTTCGTAGAAGTCCTCGGCGCTCAGCGTATAATATCGCCCGACTTTAACTTCGGTTTTTTTGAGCAGCTGCCGCGTTTCATCGTTAAGCGCAGGCTTGCTCTCGTCCACCAGCTTTATATCGCGCGCCTTGATATACGCGCCGAGCTTATTTTCCGTAATGTCGCATATCTGCTCGTACAATTCGTACTGATAATTGAATTTTTCCGTCAGTTCGTCGTTTCCGTCAAGGCTGAGGCTGACGGAAATTTCATCATAAACGCTTTCTATTTCAATATCCCTGTAGTCGAGCAGCCAGTCGTAAGCCCCCGAAGAAACAATTCTCGAGCCGCATACAATAAGGCTTTCGCCGAGGATATTGTCGTGCGACACCGTCGCGTGCGGGTCAAGAAAATGCTCAACATATGGGTATTGGCTCTCGTCCGTTATAAGCGCGATTTCCTCCTCGGTGAAAAGCTCATAGCCCGTCTTTTCGCGATACATTTCCGACATTTTTTCAAGCGCGTTCCGCGCCTCGTCGGCAGGGATCTCCATTCTCACGATCGCCGCATAATAGTTCGGAATAACGTTCAGCGACGGGCTGCCGACGGTTTCCGCAATTTCGCGGAGCTGCTCTTCGGTAAACAGCTTTGCGAAAAGGTTATCAATAGTTATGCCGCCATATTCATACTCGCTGCCGAACTTTGTTACACGTTCATCGAAATACTGCTGCGCCCAGTCGCTTTCAACCTCAACCTCTGCGCCGTTCTGCATGGCGTCCATTTTTCTGACATAGGATTCGTAGAGCAGAGCCTTGCGCTTCATTGCGACATTGCACACATCCTCACCGCCCGCAATGTCAAGCATTCTCTGTGCCGCACAGTTCATCTCGTCGGCTGTAAGCCTTCCCTCATAAAGCGTGTAGAAATCCATAATGTCGTAATCGTACAGATCCTTCAGCGTCAGATACGCCGTTATTCCGCCTATATCGCACTTGTACCCGTAATCCGCGAACATTTTTTGGCAAAGTTCTTTGTTGCGCGTCACGATAGCGTCAATTTCGCTGTCGTTGAAACCTTTTTCTGCGAGAAGCTCACTAGCCTTTTCAACGGAAAAGCTGTTCTCGGCGATACATTCGTACCAGTTCTCCGAACCGTCGGGAGTGTCCGTAAATCTCTCGTCGTAAGCGTTGCTGAACGAATATTCCGCGTAATATTTGCCGTCGATTTCGGGCATTTCGTCCACGGGATAGCTACCACCCGAGGCTGTTTCATAAAAAACAACGTCGGACTGCTCTGCAGCAGTGGACGACGCAGCAACAGGCGCGTCGGTGAGCTTCGGCATTGAACCGGCAGTAACGACGATAGACGGCTCCGCCTGCATATTCAGCCAGCGTATAAGAAACGCCCCGCCGAGGACAAACACCGCCGCCGCTCCAACGCCGCAGGCTGTACCAAAAAATCGTACCGCTTTTTTTGATTTTTTTGCTTCACTGTCGGCAGCTGCCTTTTCAAGCGCTCTTTTTTTCAGCTCGGGCGTGGCATGAATTCCGTCGTAAGCGTTCTTGAAATCGTTAATATTCATAGCCTTCCTCCTCAATTACCAATTTCAGCTTATCCCGTCCGCGCTTGAGCCATGTCGTTACCGTGTTCGCCGTCGTCCCGTAAATTTCGGCGATCTCCGCCGCCTTATATCCCTCGTAATAGTGGAGATAAAGCGCGTCGCGGTATTTCCAGTCAAGCTTATTTATCAGCTCAAGCACATTCGTCTGCGCAGGCGATCGCGCTGCCCATTCTTCCTCAAGCGGAACGGTCCTTTTTCGATGAACGCTCCGCAGCATATTTTTGCTCAGATTTGACGTGACCCGTATAAGCCAGTGCTTTATGTGGTCGTGGTCCTCAAACCCGCCGCGGTATCTGTGCAGCTTCATAAATGCGTCCTGCACAATATCCTCGGCGTCCGCCTGGTTTCCTACATAATGGAACGCTATCCTGAGCAGCATATCTGCGTATAAATCGAAGCATTCGGACAAAACACAGTTGTCCAACACAACCATTCATGACCCCCCAATCCGTTCTTCTGTATTTAATACACCGCAGCATGGCAAAAAATTGCAAAATTGCTGAAAAAAATAAAAAATCCGGGCAGCCCGTAAGCTGTCCGGATATTTGTTTTGATTAGCCCTTTACCGCGCCGAGTGTTACGCCCTTTACAATGTACTTGGAAAGGATAAGGTAAACTACGACAACAGGGATTATTGAAAGAGTAACTGCAAGGTATCTTACACCAAAATCGCTCAACTTATCGTTGCTGAGTATCGCCGCAACCATCATAGGCATCGTTCTCTGTTCAAGCTTACCGGAAAGGAGCAGCATGGAAGGCGTGTAGTAGTTGTTCCAGCTTGCTACGAATGCGAAAATCGCCTGAACTGCGAACGCGGGCTTAAAGATAGGAAGCGCGATCTGCATGAATGTTCTGAATTCTCCGCAGCCGTCAATTCGCGCCGCTTCAACAATATCGAGCGGGAACGAAGATCTCATGTACTGAAGCATGAAGAATACAACGGCGGGTGCAGCGATCGAAGGAAGAATCAGCGGTAAATAGTTATCGTACAGCTTGATCTGTACCATGAACTGTAAGAAACCGGTTGAAACTACCTGCGTAGGGATCATCATAACTGCAAGAATGAACGTTGTCGCAAACTTCTTGAGCTTAAAGTCATAAACGGTAAGACCGTATGCGGTCAGCGCAGAGAAGAATACGGAAAGAACAGTTGAACAAACCGCAATAATCATGCTGTTCGCATAACCGATCCAAACGTTGTAGGAGTTTGTATAAGCGCCGTTCTGAATGGTCGGGTCATTAAGGTTTGCGATGTTCTGGAACAAGTTCGTACCGGGAATGAACGAAATACCGTTCTGAATTATATCCGCAGTAGTTCTTGTGGAGTTGATAACGATAATGTAAATAGGAAGCAGACAGATTATTGTAATAATCAAGCAGACAATAAATCTTAATACAGAATGAATTCTGATATTTCTTCTGTAAGCTTCGTTTGAAAAATTGTACGAATCAGCCATTTATTCCCTGCCCCCTTACTTTGCTGTCTTGCGCTTTTTCTTAGGCGCAGTCGAGTCGGTGTTGAACCTGTAAACGAAGATTCCGAGAATACCCGTAATTATAAAGAGTATTACGGAAGCCGCAGCGGAATAACCGGA
>USOZ01000147.1 GCA_900556525.1 uncultured Oscillospiraceae bacterium
GGGCGACGGTCCGGCTTAGACAAATCGTAACAGAGACGGCGGAGCGGCATTGCATTAGCGCAATAGATGCTAGAGAATTTATTTGATTCGGATTGCTTGTACCACGCTTCCTCAACTGTTTTGGACGGATCTTTAGCGTAGGCCTGGTCATAAATGAAGTTCACTCTCTGGCCTAGCATTGACCTTCTCTGAAACAGCGCGTCATCATGTGCTGAAGCAGGTCCGAACACCACGAGATTTCCATACATATTAGTTTCATGAGCCTTGTCAATGAGGGCCACTGACTCCTCCAGGAAAAGCGCTATCGACGGAATATCATATGCTGCGCGACAGTGCGCTTAAAATAATCCGCGCGCTCGATATAAAGGGCGGCTGCAACGTTCAGTTCGCGCTCGACCCGCACTCTTTCCGCTACTACGTTATCGAGGTAAATCCCCGCGTTTCGCGTTCCTCCGCGCTAGCTTCAAAGGCAAGCGGATACCCTATCGCGCGCGTTTCCGCTAAAATCGCGGTCGGCATGAACCTCCACGAAATCCAGCTTGCTAACACTCCCGCGTGCTTTGAGCCTACCCTCGACTATGTTGTTACAAAAATGCCGCGCTTCCCGTTCGACAAGTTCCCTGCGGCGCAGAACACTCTTTCGACCCAGATGAAAGCCACGGGCGAGGTAATGAGCGTAGGTCGGACGTTTGAAGAAAGTCTGCTGAAGGCTATACGCTCGCTTGAAGAAAGCAAGAACCATATCCACATGGAAAAGTTCGACTCGAACCACATGACTGTGGACGAGCTGCTTGAATATATCAAAGAGGGTACGGACGACCGTATTTACGCCATTTCCCAGCTTATGTGGATGGGTGTTGACCACTCGCGTATCTGCAATATCACTCAGATTGATATGTTCTTCCTTGATAAAATCAAGAAAATCGTCGACTTTGAAAAGGAACTCGAAGTGAACAAAAATTCGCTCGAACACCTTAAAGAAGCAAAGCGCATGGGCTTCTCCGATTCGTATATTGCCGAACTCTGGGACACTTCCGAGGACGAGATATACAATCTGCGCTGCACTGAAAAGATCTTCCCGATATACAAGATGATCGACACCTGCGCAAGCGAATTTGACAGCTATGTTCCGTATTTTTACTCGACATACGCGGACGAAAACGAATCGATAGTTTCCGACAAAAAGAAGATAATCGTTCTCGGTTCGGGTCCTATCAGAATCGGTCAGGGCGTGGAGTTCGACTATTCAACGGTTCACGCTGTCCGCACCATTCGCGAAATGGGCTACGAGGCTATTGTTATAAACAACAACCCAGAAACCGTTTCGACCGACTATACCACGGCGGATAAGCTGTATTTCGAGCCGCTTACCGTTGAAGATGTAATGAATATCGTAAATCTCGAAAAACCCGAGGGAATTATCGCAACGCTCGGTGGTCAGACTGCCGTAAATCTCGCCGAACCGCTCACAAAGCGCGGTGTGAAAATAATCGGAACGGACTGCGCAGCTATTGAAAAGGCTGAAAACCGCGACGCGTTCGACGCTGTTATCAAATCGCTCGGAATACCGAATCCTAAGGGCGAGGCTGTTACCGATATTGAAAAGGGCGTTAAGGCTGCTGAGCGTATCGGCTACCCTGTTCTCGTTCGTCCGAGCTTCGTTCTCGGCGGGCGTGCAATGGAAATCGTTGCAAACGAGGCAATGCTGAGAAAATACCTCAAAAATGCGGTTGAAGTTGACGAAGATAAGCCCGTCCTTATCGACAAGTACCTCATGGGTAAGGAAGTTGAAATCGACGCGGTCTGCGACGGAAAACAGGTGTTCATACCCGGAATTATGGAGCTTGTAGAGCGCACGGGCGTTCACTCGGGCGACAGTACGAGCGTATACCCGCCTTTCTCAATTTCACAAAAAGTCAAGGACACTATCTACGACTACACAACGCGTCTCGGACTCGGAATAGGCATTGTCGGTCTGTTCAACATTCAGTTCATTGTTGACAAGGACGACAGCGTTTACGTTATCGAGGTCAACCCGCGTGCGTCGAGAAGTGTGCCTTTCCTCTCGAAATCGACCAACCTCGGACTTGTAAATATCGCGGTAAAAGCTATGCTCGGAGAAACGCTCGAAAAACAAGGTATAACCGACATGACTCCGCCCGAAAGCAAGCGTTGGTACGTTAAAGCTCCTGCATTCTCGTTCGCGAAGCTCACGGGTATGGACGCTTACCTTTCGCCTGAAATGAAATCCACGGGCGAGGCTATCGGCTATGATGACAAGCTCAACCGCGCGCTTTATAAAGCGCTTCAGGCTTCTGGAATAAAGATGAAGGACTACGGAACTGTCATCGTAACGCTTGCGGACGAGGACAAGGAGGAGGCGCTTCCGCTTGTAGAACGCTTCTACCGTCTGGGCTTCAATATTGAAGCAACCGTTGGAACAGCGACATTCCTCAAAAAGCACGGAATCCGCACCAGAATACGCGGAAAGCTCAGCGAGGGAAGCGACGAGATCCTTAACTCTATCCGCGCGGGCTATGTAAGCTATATCATCAACACGCGCGCGATACTTTCAGGAGTTCACTATAACGACGGCGTTGCGATACGCCGCTGCGCGGTACAGAACGGCGTGACGATTTTCACTTCGCTCGACACCGCAAGAATAGTTCTCGACGTTCTCGAGGAAACTATCCCCGGAATTTCGACTATCAACGGATAAAAACATCAGCATATGATTATGCCCCCAAAAGGTCAGACGACTTTTCGGGGGCATATTTGTTTCATTTTTTATGTAGGGAAATCGTTCAATTATGTCCCCGCTTAATGGATCTGAATCATTCTCGTCGTCATCAGTTTTTGTCAAGTCTCCGTCTGAAGAACCATTATCGTTTGTATCTCCGGTTATTGTACTTGAGGAAGAGGAGTCGGTTATTTCAATATGTGTAGTTGAATAATAATCCTCAAATTCTTGAAGCCCTTTTTTCTCGCTGTCGCTTAATTCTTTAAATCCATTTTCAAGGTCGGAACGAACTGTACCCCACGCATCTTCATATTTTTAAGACTATAATTCTTTTATATCTCGTATTTTTACTTTCTCTATTTCCGCTTTCAGCTTCTTCTTACTTACAACAGATCCATCCTTTCTCTGAACCGTACAATTATCAAAGTCGTAATAAATTTTATTTTAATTCAAGATTATCGAAAACAACCGCCTCTCCATAATGAACTTCTAAATCTTTGAGGCGCACAAAATTTTTATCTGCATCTTCTTTGCTATTCCCACTATATTATCTTTATTTCGCTCAACTACGCTTTCTTTATCCTCAAGAAAACGTATATATAAAGTACCATTCCCATGTTCCCATGCAGATAGGTATGTTCTTGGAATCAAATGATGATACTTTGCCTTTGTCTCACCCATTAAATCTCCTCCATTCTAAGCTTTTATTGGATAACACTAATTTCTCAATCAGTTCCATATCGGCAGGTAGCCAGTCAACGCTGTATAATTCATCTTTGCTAAGCCAACGCGCATCTTCTGCTTCTTTGAGTGTTATTTCACCATCAGTCACAATGCACCAGAAGCAGTCCATACTTAAATGAAATGATGGGTAATCATATCCAATAGTGTCTATCAAATCGCCAACTTCGATTTTTACATCAAGCTCCTCTTGAATTTCCCTTGCTAAAGCTTCTTGTGGTGTTTCGCCACGTTCGATCTTTCCTCCTGGAAACTCCCATTGGCCCTTAAATTCACCATATCCTCTCGCTGTGGCAAAAATCTTATCTTCGCTACGAATCACTGCAGCAACAACTCTAATCGTCTTCATATCTTCCTTATATAAACTCCAGCAACTTCTTTTCCATGCAGAATTCATACCCCATCTTCTTTAATCCAACTTTATCAAACTGAACAACTATCGAAGTGCCTTCAATCGTTGTAATCTTGCCAAGACCAAAGGCTTTATGTTTCACCTGTCTTCCGACAATATCGGCTGGTATTTCTATCTGCGGTTTTGGCTCTGGTTTCAGAACAATCGGCGCAACAAATACAGGCTTCTTTGTTCCTTTTTTCTTGGCAGCAGCTATCATTTTTGTATACTCAACATCAACATTCTTACCACGATTTTCGTAGTCATCCATATTCTTAAACACAAACATTTGTGGCTTCTTTACATCGTTATCTGGTACAGGCCTTATTGGGAACATCCATACTTTTCGATCATTACCATCTTCACCGGGCTGCACATCTGTGTATGGCTTGCTCACAAGCTCTATTCTTCCGCAGTAGATATATTCTCCAGCATCAATAACTTCAAACAGATGAACATCAACTCCATTATAATCAGACTCAGCCAATGTGGCATTCTGCGCCCAATGAATATCTTGGTTGCCTGATTTGCCCATGCCCGTATAATGTAAAACTCCTCCAATCCACTTATCATGATAAAGACCTTTTGTATAATCCGATACGATAACAAGTGTATTCGTTGTTCTTGACCGGCGCATACCTCCCATATTTCCGCATTTGAATATTTCAACAATATCTGCGTTCTTTATAATTTGTCCTATTTTTAGTCCAGGATTAAACATAAATACGCCTCCTTCAATATCATCTATTCCACTGCCAAGTCTGCCTCTTAATACCGAGAGGCTTAAACTGCGGTCGGCTCTGACAATAATCCCAGTGCCACAACCTATGACATCTAATCCACAGCCTAAACCCTACCGCATTTTCCGACCATCCACTTTTTCTTTAATCAGACCGAAAAGTAGATATGTTTCCATACAAGAAAACCGAGCTTTCCGCAAGGCTTCTCTGATGATGCTAACCTCGCAAAAAGCCCGGAAATACGCCACTTTTCAGCCTTTATTTATCTTTTCTTGACAGCAAACAGACCGTCTCCACATGGTTGGTGTGAGGGAACATATCCACAGGTTGAATTTTGCAAGTTTTATAGTTCCGGCGGGTCAGAAAGCCGACATCACGGGCAAGTGTTTCGGGATTACAGGAAACATACACGATTTTTTTTGCGTTTGAATCCGCAACACTCTGCAAAAATGCCGGGGTGCTTCCGGCACGAGGCGG
>USOZ01000148.1 GCA_900556525.1 uncultured Oscillospiraceae bacterium
AACACGGCGAGGAACTGTTTAAACTCACGACCGTCACGAGGGCGCGAAGCTGCTGGAATCGGGCAAAGGGATCGACACGGAATACGGAAAGCTGTATATAAACGAGGATATTCCGTTTGAGGAAATCTTCAACGGCACAACATTTCCTGCATATTATTGCGATCCCAATGCGTTCGTGATGGTCGAGATAGGATACGGCGGCTTGCTTGAATTTGTGGAAATGCCATGCGAGGATATCGCGGTCAAAAAGGCGCTGTGCAGACTCGGCGCGGAAAATATTCTTGACTGCAAAATTGAAGTCGATTCGAGCAGGGATATCTCCGATGAGTGGTGGAAAAAGATTTGCGCGGTCGAAAAGACAAGGGATATCTTCGGCTTGAATAAGCTGCTGAAAACCGTTGATTTCAGCGTGAAACAGGAAAAGTCCGTGAGCCTATTTAATAAGGAAGTTGCGAGAATTTTGAGGGAAAACGACTTTATGGTTTCCGAGAGCAGCGGCTATATTAGCGTTTTTTCGGACGGAAAAGAGGCTGCGAAAATCTTCGGCAACGGAATGATAAGCGCGCCAGATAACACTTCAGACGACACATATTTTGAGATCAAGAAAATCGCGGGTACCGTCAGCGATTACTGCACCGCTTACGAAAAAGCCGCGCCGCTGAAAGCGGAAGGTTTGTCGGGAAACTACCGCTGCCTTGCGGAATTTAACGGCACGGTTTTGGCGGCGAAATACAATGCGGAATACGGATTTGAGTTTGTCACCTGGGACAGAACCTTTGACGGCAAGGCGGTTTGTCAGGGCAATTATTACACAGATTATGCCGCGGCAAAAGAGAACTTCGCGGTGCGGTCGGGGCTGGTGGATAAGGATAAAATGTTCAGCACGGAGGAACTTGAAAGCATCAGGAAATGCATCAATTTTACCGCAATGTATAACGATGATCTAAACTTTGACGACTGCGATTTTCTCAAAAAAATAAGCGAAAAAATATCCGAAAATATTCCGGACCGACAGCAGAACGAAGCTCCGGAAATATCGATGTGAGGTGTGGTATGAAGATAAAATTTAAAAGTGCCCTGCACAGAAAGACGTTTACGGAGTTTATCACCGCAAATGTTAAAAACCCATATCTCAGCCGCAACGAATATGTCGCGGCTGTTTTTTTATTGTCCGCGGATAAGTTTTTGTGGAAACAGGCGCGGAGCGCGCTGACGGGATATTCCGTCAACTTCAAAAGCATTGATATCACGGGAATAACCACCGAGGGCTATGCGTTGTTTACGGCGGCGAAAGCGGTATACCACGGCGGCGTGGATATTTCATTACATGAATTATGTGACGCGAATTTGATCGACGACTCGACCGTAATGACGATTTTTGCGGGGGTTATGCTGTTCAGGGATAGCATTGGACTGCTGAATTGGAGGATTTGAAATGATAAGATTTGTTATTGAGAACGGAAATGACCGGCTAAGATTCGATATGCCCACCTGCGAGTTGGCGGAACATCTGGGCAGTATCGGAATTTGTAAGGACATTCCGATAGGCGGCACGGAGAAGATCTCTGTGGATTATTATCCGGCTGAGGACGATGACAAGATTGCGAAAATCGTCTGCGACAGGCTCTTGCCCGAGGATAAGATTTCCGATGTGAATCAGCTTTGCGAGAAGCTCGACGGAATGTGGAGAATTACCGCCGAGGAATTTGAGAACGCGCTTTCGGAGAGCGACGTTCGCGGTGCGGTCAATATCGACGCGGCTTACGAGAAGCTACGTGAGGAAATGTCGCAGACAAACGATTTGAGTATGTAAAGGCGTAAGCCTTAACATAAAAAATTATACAGATTGGGGGTGTTATTATGGCGATGAGCAGAGGACGAATCGAGTTTTACAAGGAGCATTATCCGCGCGGAACTCGTGTGCAGCTTGACAAAATGGGCGATGACCCGCGCCCTGTTCCCGCGGGAACAAAAGGCACGGTGGTCGCAGTCGATGATATCGGCACCTTGCACGTAAAATTCGACAACGGCAGGGCGCTCGGTATCTGTCCCGAGGTAGACAGCTTCCACAAAATCTCCGAGCAGACCGAGGTGCAGGATAACGAGCCGAAAATGTCGATGTAAATCAAAAAGAAAAATCTTCAAAGGGGTGATTTTATAGCAATTAAATTTTTCGATTGCTTTGCCGGAATCGGCGGATTCCGCAGCGGTTTGGAAAAAGCGGGCGGCTTTGAGTGCGTTGGGTACTGCGAAATTGACAAGTACGCCGCGGCGGCTTACAAAGCCATTTATGACACGGAGGGGGAGATTTATTATAGCGACATTACAAGAATTGACACAGCAGGAATGCCCGATTTCGACCTGTTTGTCGGCGGTTTTCCCTGCCAACCCTACTCGATATCTTCGGCTAATCCCCGAGGATTTGCAGACCCTCGAGGCGCTCTTTTCTTTGAACTTGCCCGAATTATCAAGGAAAAACGACCTGCAGCTTTTCTGCTTGAAAATGTTCCCCGACTCATATCTCATGACGGCTTCAGGACGTTTCAGACCGTCCTCCGTACGCTTTCGGAATTGGGGTATTGTATTGAATGGATGGTGCTTAACAGCGCAGCCTTTGATCTTGCGCAGTCGAGGAACAGGGTGTACATTGTCGGACATCGCCGTCCCGAATGCGCCGGACAAATATTCCCTGTCGAATGCGGCGATTACCAAACTCCTATCCAACTCATCGGCGGTTCGCAATGCTCGAGAGTCTGTTTCTACTCCGCCGAGGGAACTGCCGTGACGCAGTGTGCCGGATCGGGCGGCGGAGGCGGCAAGACGGGTTTGTATTTTTTCGATATGAACCCCGATTTTGATTTTACCGAAAACGCGCGCTGTCTGCTTGCGCGATACGATTCGGGCGTGAGCAACCATAAGGGCGTGAATTCGGGAATATTCGTCGAGGGAGATTTCCCCGGCGCGGTAAGGTTTATCGACAAAAACGGGGTGCTGCGGATTGGCATTCTACGCAAACTTATGCCGATTGAGAGCTGGAGATTACAAGGCTTTGATGACGCTCAGTTCAATAAAGCGGCGGCGCTCGGGCTGAGCGACTGGCAGCTCTACAAAATGGCGGGAAATGCGGTTTCCGTACCCGTTATCAAGGCGATAGGCGAAAAAATCCGCGATGTAATTTTTGACGGAGGGAGTGATGTAATTGCCAAACCATATTATGAATCGCTTGCGCTTGGAGGGCGACCAAAAACGCATTGATGAACTTCTCGAAAGCGTTAAGGGCAAGGACAGCATTTTAGATTTTAACAGGATTATTCCGATGCCGGAATCGCTGAATATCGAAGCGGGAAGCCGCACGGATAACGGGTTGAAAGCGTATAAGGATTTTGTGTGCGTTTACACGTTCGCCGGAACCGAGCAAAAGGATCTGCTGAATATCCCGAAAGAGAAAGAGGAAATTTTCCTCCGCACACGGCAGGATATTAGACGCGACGAATGGGAGCTCGGTAAAACTGCCTTTCAGAACGAGCAGAAATACGGCGCGGCGACTTGGTACGAATGGGCGCGTGAGAATTGGGGAACAAAATGGTCGGCTTATAATGCGGAAATCGGCGAAGATAATACAATCATGTTCAACACGGCTTGGTCAAGAGCAATGCCCGTGATCCAAAAGCTCTCCGAGAATTTCCCCGATCTTTATTTCGAATACTGCTGGGCTGACGAGGACTTGGGGGTGAACGTCGGAATGGCTGAATTTGAAAACGGAGAAGTCACCTTCGACGAATTCTACAACGCCCATTCCTATGACGCATATGAGCTTGCCGCGGATCTGTGGGATATCGATCTTGCGGAAGAAGGCTTCGTTTTTAATGAGGAAACGCGGTCGTATGATTACCGTCCCAACGAACCGGACGAAAGCCCGAAAATGGAATGAGGTGAGTTTTTGAAACCCATAAACGCTAACGAAGCCGATTACGAACGCTTCGAAATACTCGGTCATGACGCACTTTTTACGTGTCTGCGGATTGATCGGAAATCGCTTCCCGAGGGGCTTCACGCATACGACTTGCGCGACTGCGATGATTGTTCCGGTGATCCTTGTCAGCTTAAAAGTCATGTCATGGTAAATCATTGGGGAACAGTCATTGTGAAAGAAAAAATTGACGGTGCAGACGAAGGTATCAACCTTGATAAAAATGATTACAATTACCTCGGTGAAAGCATGACGCTTGACGAATTCGCAAATCCCGCTCCGAAGATGGAGCAAACCATGTAACAAATAATTGTGTTCGCCTGTGAAATAGCAGGTGCAGCACAACTCCAAATTGAATACGGTTGATTGGTCACCTCGCTGTTTTGCAGCGCAGCGCAATTCGGAGGTGATCAAAAATAAATAGTTTTATGAGTTGGATTGGCGGTAAAAAGAGCAGTCGCGATATCATTATTCCGAGATTTCCATTGTATTATGAAAAATACATTGAAGTCTTCGGCGGAGGCGGCTGGATACTGTTTGCGAAGCCGCCCGGGAATGATCATGAGGTGTTCAACGACGCGAATTCAAATATCTCAAATTTGTTTTATTGCGTTCGGGAACACTGCGACGAATTGATTGAAAAGCTGTGGTATGTGCTGAACTGCCGCGAGGATTTTGACCGTATCAAGCACATCATCAGCGAAAAAGCCGAGATAGGCGATGTGCAAAGGGCGGCAGAATTTTATCAATTGATAAGATATTCTTACGCAAGCGGGTGCGATAGCTTCGGAGGAAAGCCGCATAGTATGTGGAGCAACTTTCCGCTTATTGAACAGGCATCGCGGCGGTTGCAAAAGGTCGTGGTCGAGAATAAGGATTTCGAGAAACTCATTTCTGCGCAGGACAGCGAGGTGAGCTTTTTTTATTGCGATCCGCCGTATTTCTCGACCGAGGGCTATTACGAAAACGTAGGCTTTACGACCGCCGATCACGAACGGCTGCGAAATACCCTAAAAAATATTTCTGGGAAATTCCTTGTTTCATACAATGATTGCCCCGAAATTCGCGAACTGTACGGCGGTGTCGGAAGCGTCGCA
>USOZ01000149.1 GCA_900556525.1 uncultured Oscillospiraceae bacterium
GGCTTTTGGTGCGGAGTGGGATAAAATCAAAACCCTCCCCATTGCTGTTTGGCAAAAGGGGAGGGTCGGTCAGTTATGTTATCAGTCAACCTTAGGCATCTTTGAAATGCTCTTCTGAAGCTCTTCGTCGGTAGGGATATAGTCGCCCATTGTGCCGTTGTTGTAGCTTTCGTATGCGTACATATCGAAATAGCCCGTGCCGGTCAGACCGAAGAGAATGGTCTTTTCTTCGCCTGTTTCCTTGCACTTGAGCGCTTCGTCGATCGCAACGCGGATAGCGTGGCTGCTTTCGGGAGCGGGAAGTGTTCCCTCGATTCTTGCGAACTTTGTCGCCGCTTCAAATACCGAGGTCTGTTCAACAGCGCGTGCTTCGATAAGTCCGTCAGCGTAGAGCTGAGAAACAATGCTGCTCATGCCGTGGTAGCGCAGACCGCCTGCGTGGTTTGCAGAGGGAATAAATGTGCTGCCGAGAGTGTACATTTTAGCAAGCGGGCAAACTGCGCCGGTGTCGCAGAAGTCGTAAGCGTAAACGCCGCGTGTGAGCGAAGGGCAGGACGCGGGTTCAACCGCAATAATGCGATAATCTGCATTGCCCTTGATTTTTTCGCCGACAAATGGTGAGATAAGTCCGCCGAGGTTCGAGCCGCCGCCTGCGCAGCCGATGATTATGTCGGGCTTAATGCCGTATTTGTCCATTGCAGTCTTTGTTTCAAGTCCGATGACCGTCTGGTGAAGAAGAACCTGCGAAAGAACCGAGCCGAGAACATAACGGTAGCCTTCCATGCTTGTTGCAGCTTCAACCGCTTCGGAGATCGCGCAGCCGAGCGAACCTGTCGTTCCGGGGAATTCGGCGAGGATTTTTCTTCCGACTGCGGTAGTGTCGGACGGGGAGGGAGTAACGTTTGCGCCGTAGGTACGCATAACCTCGCGGCGGAACGGCTTCTGTTCGTATGAGCATTTTACCATGTAAACGCGGCAGTCAAGCCCGAAGTATGAACAAGCCATTGACAGCGCCGTGCCCCACTGACCTGCGCCCGTCTCGGTCGTAACGCCCTTTAAGCCTTGCTTCTTTGCGTAATACGCCTGAGCGATCGCGCTGTTGAGCTTGTGGCTGCCCGAAGTGTTGTTGCCCTCAAATTTATAGTAGATTTTCGCGGGGGTACCGAGCGCCTTTTCAAGGCAATACGCGCGCACAAGCGGCGAAGGACGGTACATTTTGTAGAAGGAGACTATCTCCTCGGGAATGTCGATATAAGGGTCTGTGTCGTTGAGTTCCTGTTCCGCAAGCTCCTTGCAGAACACATGGCTCAGCTCATCAAGCGTCATCGGCTGATGAGTTCCGGGGTTGAGCAGCGGAGCAGGTTTGTTCTTCATGTCCGCGCGAACGTTATACCACTGCTTCGGAAGCTCGCTTTCTTCCAGATAGATTTTGTAGGGGATTTCCTGTTTCATAATCTGCCTTCCTTTCTTTTTGGTTGTTTTTATTAAAATAAAAACTCCCGCCCCACATAGCATTACGCTAAATGGGACAGGAGATTATTCCTGCGGTACCACCCATATTACAGCTTTCGCTGTCACTCAATGCGTACTTACATACGCTTGCCCTTTAACGCAGGTCCGCGTCGCCCCTAACGGATCACTCCCTCGGTTTGCCCTCACAGGTCCATTCACAGCCGTTTCCGTTACCGCTTCACACCAACCGCGGCTCTCTGGAACGTCTTTACGGCAGCTACTACTCCCGATCGTCGGTTTATTTTTCATTAACTGGATTTTACCACACTTCAAAGAATTTGTCAATACCTTTTTTGAAAAAAATTCCAAGAAATTTTAAAAAATTAAAACTTTAACGCGGTACAACGGCATTTTTCGTTTAAGAAATACCCGTTCTTTCCGCACTGATAACGCCGGGAACTTTGGAAATACGCGAAATAAGCGCATTGAGCTGTTCTGCGCTCGCGACCTCGACCGTTACGACAATGTTTCCGTTTCCGTTTTTGAGCTGATTTGCGGAAACCTGACTTATCGGGAACTTTCCCGAGGTTATCACCGAGGTAACGTCTGCGAGAATTGTGGAGATATTATCGGTAATTATGTCTATAGTGGCATTGTAATACGCGCTTTCGCCGCTTGCCGCCCACATTACGTTTATCCAGCGCTCCTTGTCCTGCGGGCTTGCATTTATAACGTTTACGCAGTCCTTTTTGTGGACGGATACTCCGTATCCGCGCGTGATAAACCCGACAATTTTATCGCCCGGCAGCGGATTGCAGCATTTCGCAAATTTTATCAAGCAGTTGTCGATTCCCTCGACAATAACGCCGCCCTTTTGCTTTTTCTGAATGGTGTTCTGCGCGGCGTTTACGGCTGTCGGCGCTTCGGTGTGCTCTGCCGCCGCCTGACGGCTGTTGTAGATGTCCTTTATGCGCTGCATTATCTTCGACAGCTTTACGCCGCCGTATCCGATAGCCGCATAAAAATCGTCAACGTTGGAGAACTTTTGCATTGCCGCGATTTCTTTGAGGAACTCGACGCTCGGAACAATACTGCTGCGGTGGAATTCCGCCTCAAGCGCCGCCATTCCCTCGGCGATATTTTCTTCGCGGCATTCGCGCTTGAACCATGAGCGAATCTTACCTCGCGCTTCGCTCGTTTTCGCTATTTCAAGCCAGTTTCGGTTAGGTCCGTAAGTCGGCGACGAGGTCGTTATTACCTCTACAATGTCGCCCGTTTTAAGCTCGTAGTCGAAGCGTATCATTCTTCCGCCGACTTTCGCTCCCGTCATTTTATTGCCGACCTGCGTGTGGATAGCGTATGCAAAATCTATTACCGTAGAGCCGAGCGGAAGCGTTATAACGTCGCCTTTTGGCGTGAAAACGTACACCTCGTCGGGCGCGAGATCGACCTTTATCGCGTCGGCGAGCTGTTCAACGTCGTCGCCCTCCTGCTGCTGTTCGAGAATCTGGCGTATCCAGTCGAAGCGCTTTTCGCCCGAGACTGTACCCGAAATTCCCGCTTTATACTTCCAGTGCGCGGCAACGCCGTACTGCGCCGTATTGTGCATTTCAAGCGTTCTTATCTGAACCTCGAAAGGTATTCCCTCTCTGCCGATGACCGTTGTGTGGAGTGATTGATAACGGTTCGGTTTAGGCGTAGCGATATAGTCCTTGAAGCGGTAGGGGATAGGCTTGAACATATCGTGGATTATACCGAGAACGTTATAACATTCAATTACCGACTGCACGATAACGCGGACGGCGTAAACGTCATATATTTCGTCGAAGCTCTTGCCCTTGACGTAAACCTTTTTATAGATACTGTACACGCTTTTTACGCGGCCCTCGATTATCGGCGGCGGAACAATGTCGCTTATGCGCTCGCGTATGCGCGCTTTTATCGTGTCGATAAACGTGTCGCGCTGTTCCTTATGCGTATTCAGCATATCCTCGATCGCTTTTGCGCCGTATGGGTCGAGAATTTTTATGGAAATGTCCTCCATTTCCTCCTTGACCGCGCTCATACCGAGACGGTGAGCTATAGGCGCGTAGAAATTCATCGTTTCAAGCGCTTTTTTGCGCTGTTTCTCGGGCGGACGGTACATTATCGTCCGCATATTGTGCAGACGATCCGCCAGTTTTATAAGAATAACGCGAATGTCTTTCGACATTGCCATGAGGATCTTTCGGATATTTTCAGCCTGCTGCTCCTCTTTGGTGTTAAGGGGGACCTGTCCTATTTTTGTAACGCCGTCAACGAGGTTCGCAACGTCGTCGCCGAATTTCTTGCGTATCGTTTCGAGCGACGTATCGGTGTCCTCAACAACGTCGTGCAGCAGCGCGGCGCACAGAGTGTCCGTGTCCATACAGAACTCGAGCAGTATGCATGCGACTGCGATGGGGTGAGTGATATAAGGCTCGCCCGAACTTCGCTTTACGCCCGCGTGTGCTTCGTTCGCAAGCTCGTAGGCAGCAATTATCTTATCAAGGTCATACTGCTTATCGCTCGCTTTTATTTTGTCGGTCAACACATCAATGGTATAAAGCATTTTCTAAGGCTTCCTTTCAATCTGTTCCGTATTTTTCGCGGACTGCGCCGAGCTGTTCCAAAAACTGTTCGCGAACATTTTCGGGGGAAATTATCTCTATTTTATCTCCGAACTGGAAAAGCCAGCCGAAAAGTATCGGGCTTACGGTCACGGACTGGTTTATGATGAAATGCTCGTCGTCGTCGATATTTACTGTTATATCACGCCCGAAGCGGTCAAAAATAACGCCGGAAAGGCTGTTATGTACCCTTAGGGTCAAGCGCGTATCCTCGCCCGAGAACATTCCGAAACGTTTTTTAGTGTATTCGGCAAGGCTGAAATTTTCGGGAGGAGGTGTCTGCCGTTCGGTGAGCGGCAGCGCGCGTTCCATTTTATCTACGCGGAAGTTTGTAACTACCCTGCGCTTCGGATAATACCCGACAACGTAGTAATTATCTTCGCGCCAGCAAAGCGCATACGGTGAAATCTCGATCGGTGCGCCGCCGTTATGATAAATTTTATTTCTGCGGCGGTCGAAGTCGAAGTAACAGAACTTTAGCTTCTTTTTTTGTGAAATTGCGCGGCGTATCGCGTCAACTGTGTAATATATCTGTTCGTTTCCGTTTTTTATACGGTCGTAAACGATAACGTTGCGGCGAAGTTCGCCCGCTTCATAGCGGCTTCCGAGCCGCGTCAGTTTTTCAATGAGCTGTTCGGATTTTTTCTGTGTAATAAAACGCGAGCAGGCTACCGCGTCCGCAAGCAGTTTCAGTTCGGGAAGCTCAAAAGTGCGTTCCGCGAGGTAATACGCGGTACTTTTGCCGATTCCCGAACGCTCGATACACATTCCGTAACGTATCAGCAGCTCAATATCACTATAAACGCTTTTGCGCTCCGCTTCAATGCCCATTTCGTCGAGCTTGTCGATTATCGTGGGGAGAGAGATCGGGTGATTTTCGTCGGTTTCGCGACGAAAAATATCCGCGATCGCGAGCAGCTTTAGTTTATTGTTTCCGACAATTCCTGCCATAAACTTGTAGGAAACG
>USOZ01000150.1 GCA_900556525.1 uncultured Oscillospiraceae bacterium
CTTACTTCGTTGGCTTTCCTCGCATTCGGCGCACTTTACCCATTTTCCCTTTTCAAACCGGTCTTTAGAGGTTCCCATAAATTATATGCACCCCCAAGGTTAAAAACTTGGAGGTGCATTTTTTGCGCCTAAGCGAACAAAAAAATGAGCCCGGTTCAATTCCAAGCTCATTTTAAATCAGTGATTTCTTAAATATTGAGTTCAAGCGAATTCGCAAGAAAATTTTTCAGCTTCGGGCTTTTCGGATTATCGAAAATGTCCTCGGGCGCGCCCATTTCCTCGATCATTCCGTCCGCAATGAACATCACAACGTCAGAAACGTTCTTCGCAAAGTTCATCTCGTGCGTTACGATTATCATGGTGCTGTCCGTCGATTTAAGTTCCTTTATAACGCGCAGTACCTCGCCGGTAAGCTCGGGGTCAAGCGCGCTTGTCGGCTCGTCAAAGCAGAGAATATCGGGGTTGAGCATAAGCGCGCGCGCTATCGCAACACGCTGCTGCTGTCCGCCGGAAAGCTCGCACGGATACGCCTCCGCGCGGTCGGCAAGACCAACCTGACCGAGCAGCTCCATTGCCTTTTTGTCAAGCGACGCGCGAAGCTCGGATTTGTCCGCGCCTTTCTCCTTTTCGAGAAGCTCCGCCGCAAGCGTAAGGTTTCGCTTTATCGTATACTGCGGAAAAAGATTGAACGACTGGAAAACAAGCCCGAAATGAAGCCTGTTCATGCGCAGCGTTTTCTCGTTCGCCTTTTTATGGTCAGCCGCGTCGAACACGGCTTCTCCGTTTACGAGAATTCTGCCCTCGTCGGGTGTTTCAAGAAAATTCAGACAGCGCAGGAGCGTCGTTTTTCCGCTTCCCGACGAACCGATTATCGAAAGGACAGTTCCCTTTTCCATGCTGAAATCAATGCCTTTAAGAACCTCGGTTTTTCCGAAATATTTGTGCAGTTTTTCAACTTCAAGTATAGCCATTTTAACCCGTCCTTTCCGCTTAGCCTCTGTAATAGTTCAGCTTCTTTTCAATAAAGCGGAACAGGATAGTGAGCAGCCCACAGAACACAAGATAGAACGCGCCGACGTAGAATATCGGCCAGATGATAGCCTTTAGACCGACTATATCCTGCGCCGCTTTTACAAGCTCGGTGACCGCAATTACACGGGCGAGCGAGGTGTCCTTTACGAGCGTTATTATTTCATTTCCGATAGGCGGGATTATCCGCTTGATTACCTGAAAGAGAACGACCTTGAAGAACACCTGTGCCTTTGTCATGCCAAGCACCTGACCCGCTTCATACTGCCCCTGCGGGATACTTTCGATACCTCCGCGGTATATCTCCGAAAAATAGCAGGCGTAGTTAATGACAAATGCTATAATAACGGCGATTTCACGGGCTAACGGCGGCCAGTTGAACAGCAGTCCCGGACCGTAGAAAACAAGTATTATCTGGAGCATGAGCGGTGTTCCGCGGATTATCCAGACAAAAGTTCTCGAAAGCCAGCGCAACGGCGTGAACTTCGACATTGAACCAAATGTCACGACAAGTCCGAGCGGCAGCGCTAAAATAAGCGTAATTCCGAAAATATAAAGCGTTTTCCAGAATCCGTCGAGAAGCTGAAGCGTTACTTCAAGAAAAGACATTCCCTATCCCCCGATCAATATGCGAGAACGTCGGAAAGACCGTACTGCTCTGCGAGCGCCTGAAGCTTTCCTTCGTCGGCGAGCTGCTTTACAGCGTCGTTGATCTTAGCGAGCGTTTCGGTATCTTCAAGGCGCAGACCGATAGCGTACTGCTCGGGAGCGAGCTGAACCGCGTCAACGATCATGAGGTCGGAATAGTCGGTTCCTTCCTTAATGGAAGCGGTAGCCATAACGTAGTCGATAACGCCTGCGTCAACAGTTCCCGCCTTAACTTCCATAAGAACGTCTTTCTGAGCGGAGCAGCCGATGAATTCGTCCTTGGAAAGGGTTGCGTTTTCTTCGATTGCTGACTGACCTGCGGAACCGCTTTCGGCAGCGACCTTGATATTGGCGAGGTCGGTTTCCTGCGCATACTTGTCAGCGTTGTCCTGCTTGATGATGAGGACCTGTCTGTTGTCAACATACGGGTCGGAGAAAGCCATGTTAGCCTTGCGTTCTTCCGTTACGGTAAGACCGTTCCAGATGCAGTCGATCGTCTTGGATTTAAGCTCGGTTTCCTTCTGATCCCATTCGATTACCTGGAACTTAGGCGTAACGCCGAGCTTTGCACATACCTGCTGAGCAAATTCGGTATCAAAGCCCGTGAGAACGTTGTTCGCGTCGTAGTAGTTCATAGGCTCGTAGAGGGTGATACCGATAACGAGTTCGCCCTTATCGCTTATGTAGTCCCAGTCCTTCTTTTCGGTCTTGTTGCAGCCTGCTGCGCCGATAATCATTGCGGCAGCTGCCAGAGCAGCTAAAATCTTCTTCATTTTTTCATTTCCTTTCTTTTGCGTTACTGCACTATGGTGCAGTACTGACATGATAAATAAATAATACCATAAAATCCGCTGTCCGTCAAGAGCAAATACGACAAAAAAACCGCCCGCAGTATTACACGGACGGTTAATATATACAATTTTAATATATTATGGCATTACGGGCAGTTTACCGTTCCCGCAAAGAGCGGCGCGCCGTCGCTGTCGGTTATTACGAAAATGAAAAAGCGGATTTCTCGCCGCTCAAAGAAGACAGCGACGGACTTTTCCTTTCACAGGTGCAGCATTCCGTGCGTGTTGCCGCAGACGAGGAGGGCGTTACCGCTGCGGCGTTCACGATGATTTTTGCCCTCGTCGGGAAGTATGAGCCACATTCCGCCGCTTTCAATAAGTCCGAGCTGAATGGCGTTGAAGCCGTCGGTGTAGTAATAATTGCGCGGGCTTGTCATGTGCATGAAATTGCACTCAACGTCGCCGCTTTCCGCATGGAAAGTGTCCTTCGAGGTGCCGCTCTTGCTAAATTCGTCCGACCATTTCGCGCGGTAATACATCGTCGAAACCAGCGCGAGAACGGTTTCGGGGTCAAGGTGCATTCCCTGAACCGAGTCGGACAAAAATCCGCCCGTCTGATAGTTCGTCCAGTCCTGCAAAGCCTTATCGTAATAATCGCTGCCCATTTCTCCCGAATACGACGAAGCGTAATAGTCGTTCGCGAGAACGCCGAGGGTGTCCATATTATAATCAGTATCGTCGCGAAGCCAGAGCGAGTTTGCGATAATGCTCGTAAGCGCGCCGTCGGAGCAGTAGTTCTTATTCCAGAGCGCGCCCGCATTTTTCCGCTGTTCAGCCGTATCGGAAGCGCCGAGCAGCGAGAGTATCTGCGCGCGGCTTTCCCCGTCCGTCACCTCGGTGAGCAGGCTCAGCGCCATGTACACATTCGCGGGCGCATACAGGCTGTTTTCGCCGTTTTCTGACGCAAGAAGCAACGGCGCGGTCGTCTTGAAAAAGCTGTTCAGCTTTTCGGAATAGTCCGCCTCGTTTCCCTTTTCACGCTGGCGCTCGCGGTCGGAGCTCCACGCGTTGTACGCCTTATCAAAGCCATCCGAGTCCCAGTCGCCGTTGTCGAGAATATATGAGCGTTCGTCGGGATATGCCGCCATTTCGGGATAAACCGCCACAGCAAGCGGTTCTATCACAGGCTCGGCGGGCATTTCCGGCTCGGTGCTGAAATCATGGGTCTCGCCGATAAATTCCATTTTCTCCTCCTGCTGAGCGCAGCCCGCGAGCATTGTTCCCGCGAGAAGAAGCGCAGTTAAATTTTTAACATTTCTGTTCATTTTATTTCTCTCCTTTATTAAAATCGGTACTTTCTGAATAATACACTCCATAAAAAGGAAAAAGGTTGCAAAAAACTGGCAGTGTAGAAAAATAAAACGATTTCTTTTTTGTTTTTGTGCATTTTTGTGTTGACAAATGTCAGAGAAGGTGCTATAATACAAACACAGCTTAATAAAGAAACCGATGAGGCAGAGATAACACACATGAGGCGCTCACAGAGAGCGGGAGATGCTGAGAATCCCGCAGAAGGCAATGTGGCAAATGGACTGCCGAGGGCGAGGGGAAACCGCAAGGAAGTATCCGAGACGCAGCTCACGTTACGAGCAGGAAATGTGTTGGCATTTCTCAGAGCGGACTGTTTTTTTACAGTCAATTAAGGTGGTACCGCAGATTTAACGATCTGTCCTTATTTTAAGGGCAGGTCTTTTTATTTTATCCGGAAAAATAAAAGCGGTAGAACAAAAGTAATTATGAACAAGAATGCTTCCAACAGGCACTCACAGACGAAAGGAAGACTATTATGAAAAAGACAAAAATTTTTGCAGCAGCAACAGCAGCAGTTATGACGATCGCAGGCATGAGCGCTTGCAGCTCACAGACCGAAAGCGGCGCACAGGGCGGCGCAGAAAACACCGAAAAGGAATACACCGTAGCTATCGTACAGCCCATGTCCCACCCCTCGCTCAACCAGATTCGCGAATCTATCGAATCCACAATAAACGCTTCGGGCAAGAATATAAAGGTGGTTTTCAAGAACGCCGAGGGCGACGCAAGTATGCTCACCACGATAATGCAGGATCTCGTTTCGAGCAATGTTGACGTTATCGTTCCTATCGCTACAAACACCGCGCAGGCTGCAATGGCTGCAACGAGCGATATTCCGATCGTTTTCTCCGCAGTAAGCACGCCCGTTGAAGCGGGTCTTGTTCCCTCGTTCGACGAAACGAACGGCAATATCACAGGCGTTTCGGACGCGATTTCCGTTGAGGACATTTTCGGACTCGCTGCAGAGCTTACCCCCGACGCAAAGACCTTTGGTTTTGTTTACTGCACCAGTGAAATAAACTCCGTTACGGGTATCGAACGCGCAAAGGAATACTGCGACGCGAACGGACTTTCCTACAAGGAAGCGACCGTTACGGGAACGGCGGATATCCAGCAGGCTGTAACTTCCCTCGCGAACGACGTTGACGCATTCTTCACGCTCGACGATAACACCGTAGCTTCCGCTATGCCGACATACGCACAGGTCGCTACCGACGCCG
>USOZ01000151.1 GCA_900556525.1 uncultured Oscillospiraceae bacterium
GAGGGCAAGCACATCGCCGTGTAGCCGACAGGCACGAGAGAGGACATGAAGTCCGCGATATCGTCGCGCTTCCAGCCGAAGTTGAAAGCCGTTCCGATTCCCGCGTGCGGGCAGCCGTCGCTCATCGCAACGAAAACATCACCCTCCTGCAGCTTTATCTGCGACTTGAAAATGCTCTTTCCGCCGATGCTGAGCTCCGTCTCCGTATATTTGAACGGTTCGCAGTCGCGTATCATTATAACGTGCGGATTGTCGTACTGTATTATCTCGGCAGTTTCGTTGTTTATGAGATGTATGATGGTGAAGGTCGAATAGGCGACTCCGCGCACCGAGCATATCGGCAGCGTTGCGGCTATGGTTGACACGCACTCCTCGAGCGGCAGACCCTCGGCCATCATGGTCGATATTATTTTTGAGGTGAGGGTGGAGAGAATGCTGGCTTTTACGCCGCTTCCGAGTCCGTCCGCGAGCACGATGACAGTTGAATTTTCGTCCTGTTCAATTATGTCAACGTGGTCGCCGCAGAGCTGTTCGCCCTCGTGGTTTATACTCTTCCAGCCTATCTCGGCGCAGAGGTTATTCATTGCTGATCGACTCCTTGAGCTTGGATAGCGCTATCTTGGTTTCCGCCGCAGTCTCGCCGAGCAGGGATGCAATCTCCTGAACGATGCGCATCTGCTTGTCAACGACCTTGTCGGCTATTTCGACTGTCTGGCGGCTGATGTTTTCTTTCTGCTCGCGCACCGTCTCCTCCTGCGTAACATCGCGCATTATGCAGATGAGCAGGCGGTATTCCTTATCGTATATTATAGTTTCCTCAACATACTTGTCGTATTCGGCGAGGTACATGGGCTTGTCGTGTATATTTCTGCCCGTTTGAAGAACGGTGAGGAAATCCTGCGGGTCGAGCACGCGCACAACGCCGTCTCCGAGAATATCGGAGGGTGAGCGGAGATTCATGATTTTGAGCGCAGCCTTGTTTATCTGCTGAACTTCGAGCTTTTCATTAAGAACAATAAGACCGTTCGGCGTATTACGCACGATCGTGTCGGAGAAGCTCTCCGCCTTATCCTTGAGGTACGGCAGGCACATCGAAATTTCAGCTTTTCCGTGATAAATAGCTATTGCCTTTTCGCGGCAGGTATTGTACCCGCACGAACCGCAGTTAAGTTCATCAGACGGCTTCGTCTTACCCATCTGACGCAGAATTTCGCGAATTTCGGATTCCTTCGGCGGCTGGAGCTTTCTTTCAATGATAGTGAACTTCTTCTGTAAAGTGAGTTCATCCGGCTGTTCAACGACAAAATCTTTCTTTCCGGCGAATCTGGATACCGACATATAATCCTTGACGGGAGAACGGTGATATTTCTCCATAACAGGTCCGCCTATACAGCTTCCCACGCAGGCTGACATCTCAATAAAGCAGCGGTGGATTTTCCCGCTCTGAATATCTCTGAGCGCCGCTATGCAGTTATCCGTGCCGTCAATGGCCATATATGTATAATTGCTGTTGCTGAGATCCATTGTTTTGAGTATGCCGCCCGTTGTCGGGAAAAATCTCGCACGACTGTTATCGTCTGAATCAAGCTTCTGTTCGATTTCAATTCCCTCAGCCTTGAGCCAAGCGGTAAGCTCGTCAAACGTCAGCACAGCGTCCGTTATACCGTCATAATGCTGAGCCTCGTCTTTTTTCGCAACACACGGTCCGATAAAAACGGTCTTAGCGTTCGGATAACGGCGCTTTATATCCTTGCAGTGTGCCTGCATCGGCGAAAGTATATCCGCAAGATACGGCATCTGCTCGGTGAAATATTTCTGAATAAGCAGATTTACCGCGTGACAGCACGAAGAAATTATAATATCGCGGCTTTCCTCGTTTATCATTTTCTCGTACTGATTTTTTACGATCGTTGCACCGACAGCGGTTTCTTCAACATCGTAAAAACCGAGTTTTTTAAGCGCGTCGCGCATTGCGCCGATACCTACTCCCTCATAATTTGCCACAAACGAGGGGGCAAGACTTACAATAACAGGATCGCCGCTCTGTAAAAGGACGCGAGCCTTTTCCGTTTCATCGACGATCTGCTTCGCATCCTGCGGACAGACTACGAAGCACTGACCGCAGAGGATACATTCATCTTCAATAATATACGCCTGATTTCCCGAAAAACGTATAGATTTAACGGGACAGTAGCGTATACATTTATAGCAGTTTTTACAGTTGGATTTTTTCAGTGTAAGACAGTCCATACCGTTATACTCCTTCCTTTTTCAGTTCTGCAAGCACTTTATCATTGAAAAAAGCGCTGAAATTTTCAGGAGTTATCCCCGTATAAATATTGTCGTCAACGGTTATCGTAACGCCTTCGCGGTTGCACTTTCCCGTGCAAAAACTGCCCGCGAGAGTAATATCACCGTCCAGCTTGTTGTCCGAAATCGCTTTCTGGAACAGCTCAACGAGCTTTTCCGAACCCTTTAAATGGCATGAAGAGCCAACACAAATCTGAATAATCATTTACTTCACCTTCGCAAGAATATTTTCGTTGAAGAATTCTTTAACATTCTCCGGAGTAACGGAGTAGAAAGTTCCGTCTATGGTTACGCAGACGCCCTGCTGGCATTTGCCCATGCAGAAAGTTCCCGCAAGCTCAGCCTTATCTCCGATATTATTTTCGTTTATGAGATACTGAAGCTGCTCAACCACCTGACGCGAGCCTTTAATGTGACATGATGAGCCGATACATACTGTAATTTTCATTTTATGTCGTTCCTTTCAAATGCAGAAAGTTTTGTTCCCCGAAAAAATTTCGAGGAACAAAACCTCTTTTTATGCAAAATTGCTTTTATTCGTAATCCACAACGTCGATCCACGAATAGAGGAATTCGCGTTCCGCCGCATTTCCCTTTACGCTCTGCGAAGCCGCAACGATCGGCATCCACTTCTGAACATACTGAATCGCGGTGTTGCTCTTGTCGCTGAACAGCTTGAGATACTTCTTTGCGCCGTCAATATCGCCGTTCAGCCAGAACAGCAGGTATGTGCGGGCAGCGTCCGCAGAAGCATTTCCCTGCGTTGCGTGTGACCAGTCAATGATATACGGCGTTCCGTCATCGGTAATGATGATATTGGAGGGGTTGAAGTCGCCGTGGCAGAGCTTATTGTGCTTTGGCATTGCCTCAAGACGCGTGTGGAGGTCATAGCGTACCGTCGCGGACAGATCCGTCTGGCTTATCTTGCGGTTCATCTTATCCTTGAGCTTGTTGAGCATAGGGCAGGTCTTGCTGTGCATCTCAAGCTGGAGAGCAACAAACTGTTCAAGATATTCGTCCTTCTTGTCGGGATTTTCGCTCATGAGCTGCGCTAATGTCTTACCCTTGATAAACTCCGAAATAATCGTCCACTTTTTGTCGATCATGGTCACTTCGAGAATTTTCGGGATATGCAGACCGGTTTCTTCAACGCGCGCCTGATTGAGCGCTTCGTTAAGAACGTCAGCCTTTGAATACTCCTCGTTAAACACCTTTAGGCAGCGGTCGCCGTCGCGATAAACGGTCTTACGGTTTCTAACGGCAATGATTTTGTCCAGATTCATTATCTTTTCCTCCTTACTTAGCTGATTTTTTAGATTTGCTGTACGTCTTCTTGAAGTTGTGTTCGTCATCTGAAATGCTCTCCTGCGCGTGCGGAACTTTCTTTTCAACAAAGTGCTTTCCGTAATAAGCGTCGAGGTACATCTGCTTTATCTCGCTCATGAGCGGATAACGCGGGTTTGCACCCGTGCACTGGTCGTCAAACGCCTGTTCGGTCATTTCGTCAAGACGGTCGAGGAAATCCTTTTCGTCAATTCCGTAATCCTTTATCGTCTTCTTTATGCCGATTTTTTCCTTTAATTCATTTATCGCTTTGATAAGATTTTCGAGCTTTTCTTCGTCATTCTTTCCGCCCAGACCGAGATAATCCGCAACCTCTGCGTAACGTGCAAGTGTATGCGGGTGATCGTACTGCGAGAAAGTACCCATTTTTGCGGGAACTTCGCTCGCGTTAAAGCGGAGAACTTCTTCAATCATCAGCGCGTTTGCAACGCCGTGCGGGAGGTGGTGGAACGCGCCGAGCTTATGCGCCATAGAGTGGCACACGCCGAGGAAAGCATTCGCGAATGCCATACCCGCCATCGTAGCGGCGTTAGCCATTTTTTCACGTGCTTCAACGTCCGTCTGTCCGTTCTCATATGCACGGGGCAGATATTCAAAAATCGTCTTTAACGCCTTGAGCGCAAGTCCGTCGGTATAATCTGTAGCCATTACCGAAGCGTAAGCCTCAAGCGCGTGAGTAACCGCGTCGATACCCGAAGCGGAAGTAAGTCCCTTGGGCGCGCTCATGTGGAAATCGGTATCAATAATCGCCATATTCGGGAGCAGCTCATAGTCTGCGAGAGGATATTTTACGCCTGTCTGTTCATCGGTGATTACCGCGAACGGCGTAACCTCACTGCCTGTACCCGCAGATGTCGGGATAGCAATAAAATACGCCTTTTCGCCCATTTTCGGGAAAGTGTAAACACGCTTGCGAATGTCGATAAAGCGCATAGCCATGTCCATAAAGTCAACCTCGGGGTGTTCATACATTACCCACATGATCTTCGCTGCGTCCATAGCGGAACCGCCGCCGAGCGCGATAATGCAGTCGGGCTGGAACGCCGTCATCTGCTTTGTGCCTTCCTTTGCGCAGGCGAGCGTCGGGTCAGGAGCAACATCAAAGAATGTGGTGTGCTGGATTCCCATATCGTCAAGTTTATCGGTTATCGCCTTAGTGTATCCGTTCTGATAAAGGAAGCTGTCGGTCACAATGAACGCTCTTTTCTTGTTCATCACATTCTTCAGCTCGTCAAGCGCTACCGGCAGGCAGCCTTTCTTAATATAAACCTTCTGAGGCGCTCTGAACCACAACATATTCTGTCTCCTTTCAGCCACGGTCTTGATATTGAGCAGGTGCTTGACGCCGACGTTTTCGGAAACGGCGTTGCCGCCCCAGGAACCGCATCC
>USOZ01000152.1 GCA_900556525.1 uncultured Oscillospiraceae bacterium
AATAATACCGGCTGCACGATTCAGAATTGCTATAACACTGGCGCGGTCAAAGGAGAACGCTTTGTCGGCGACGTGTGCGGATATAATAATACTGGCTGCACGATTTAGAATTGCTATAACACCGGCGCGGTCAGCGGAAACAGCGAGACAAGTTCCGCTATCGGCGGCGTGTGAGGATCTAATAATGAAGTAACTATCACCAACTGCTATTACAACACGGATATCTGCACGGTCGGAGGAATAAATGGCAGAGATGTTGCTGGCTCTGCAACGGGACTTACCACCGAGCAGCTTTGCAGCGGCACGCTTGAAAACCTTGTTGGCTTTGTCGAGGGCGTTTGGAAACCTGGCGAATCCTCCGATGTAAAGACCACGGTGGAAGGCAGCAGGTTCGGCATTAAAACTTATACTTATCCGAGCCTTAATGGCGTAGGTTCACCTGTGACGGTAGATGTCGCAGTCTACAATTTCGGCACAAGCGATTTTCCCAGCTGGCAGCTCTTCACCGAAATCACCACAAAGGACGAGTTCAAGGCTATCGGCGAGGACGAAACAAGTTGGAACAAAAACTATGTTCTCGGTGCGGATATCGACCTCGGCGGCGAGGAGATAACTCCTATCGGCGACTGCAACAATCCTTTCACAGGCAAATTCAGCGGCGACGGGCATACCGTGTCGAACTTCAAAATAAATAAGCCGGATGATTATTGCATAGACATAGGTCTGTTTGGATATAACAACGGAACAATAATGAATCTCGGCGTTGAAAAGGCTGAGATAACCGGATACGATTATGTCGGCGGCGTGTGCGGATATAGTTATGGCGGCACTATTACAAGCAGCTATAATATAGGAAACGTCAGCGGCACAGATATTGTCGGCGGCGTGTGCGGATATAACGTCGACGGAACTTTCACAAATTGCTATTACAACACGGATTTCTGCACGGTCGGCGGAATAAATGGCAGCGATGTTGCTGGCTCTGCAACGGGACTTACCACATTACAGATGACTGACGGCAATGCTCTTGAAACAATGAAATTTGATTCGGAATGGAGCAAAAAGGCTAACGACAAGGACGGCATTGCATATTACCCCTCGCTCAAGGAAAGCGGCTATCAGCCGTCCGTTGAGTTCACCAAAAAGCTTGAGCTTGAACCGGTCGGCGATAAAACGCCTGTTTACAGCGATAAAATCGAGTTCAGAACCAAGGCTCTGATTACTTTCATAAACGCCTTTGGCGGCGAGGATATTACTGTCGAGGATACTGCGGGCGGCTTTGTGGTAAATCTGAACGGAAAATCTTATTCCGTCACCGACAATAAGTTTGAATATACGGCGAATACTGTGGGTAAGGTAACATTCACGCTTGTTTATAAAGATGGCAGCTCTGATTATTTCCCAAAAGAATACTCTGAAGATGTTGTTGTAACCATTGAAAAGAGAAATTCAACTCCTGTCGGACCTGTTGGCCCCGTTGGTCCGAATATTCCTACAATTCCCACTACTCCCGCAAACTCAACTGATCAGCAGAGACCCACCTATGAACCTAAGATCAAGGGTGAAAATGACAAGAGTGGCTGGAATGCAATAGCTCAGGAAGTAAAGGCTGCTGATGACGGCGATATAATTACAGTAGACATGAACGGCACGACCGAGCTGCCGAAAAAAATCCTTGAAACAATAAAGGGCAAGGACGTCGATATTGTGCTTGATATGGGAAATGGCTTTACGTGGACGATAAACGGAAATGACGTAAAGAAAACCCAAAGCGTAGATATGAGTGTAAGCAAGGGTGCGAAAATTCCTGTTAGGGTATTAAACAAGGTGACGGGCGAAAATTCGTACATCGCGATTTCTCTTAAGCATAACGGAAGCTTTGGTTTTAAGGCAGTTCTGACAGTTGAATTGTCAAAGAAAAATAAAGGATTATACGCTAACCTTTATTATTACAATTCCAAGACTAAAAAGACAGAGTTTATCAGCTCCGATAAGATCGGCAGCGACGGAAAAGCTGACCTCGGCTTTACTCACGCCTCCGATTATGTGATCGTGCTCGACAAGGCAAATCACGGTAAGCCCATAGTGACGGCAACCACAACGAAGAACAGCATAAAGCTCAAATGGAACGCTGTTTCGGGCGCGACGAAGTACAGAGTTTATAAAATCGTAAACGGTAAAGCAAGGCTTGTTATTGAAACCACAAAACATGGCTTAAATATCAATAAGGCTAAGTCAGATACCGAGTATCAGTACATTGTTCGTGCGTATGTTGACGGCAGTTGGACGTCAATGAAGAAATCTGACATTGTTACTGTAAAGACAAAGCAATAAGGCATTAAAACGCAACAGGCGCACAGATAAGCTGTGCGCCTGTTTGTTTGTGAACTTGTAATGCTAATTCCTAATCAATATTAAAAAGGCAGGGAAAATCTCCCTGTCTTTTTATTATTTACAACCGCATTTTATATATTCTACCGTCATGGGTTACGGCAGGAGCGAGGCGGGAAAGGTGACTGCAGCGTACAACAGGGTGCTGAAGCAGGAGCAGGAAAAGTTGAACAAAATGGTTGACATTTCGGGCGGAAGTGGTATAATAAATGAAAAGATAGGCAACGGGGATATTACGCTAACCTTAAATCCCGAAAAGCAAGCACCCCATATGCAAGATACACGCGGAGATGGAAAGAGTTATTTTACCATTAATTTCGATGAATTGCAGGAAATTATAAATGAAAAGCACGGAACAGGTGAAATCACAATTTATAAGAATGGACAGATAAAAGAAGTAATAGATGCAGGAAAAATTATAGGTTTTGATCTTTCTTCCATATCTGGAGAAGTTCCAACAGATAAAATAAAAATCCACTATTCAAAGAAAAGAACTCATGCCGTTCCCACCTTAAAGGAGATTGACCATGAAAAAACTTGAAAAATACGCCTTTAAATATGTTGATGTTGTCGATATTGATGACATTGAATACAAGCATTATTATGCTGGTGTTTATACATCAGCGGCTGACAATGACGATGAAAATGAAGAAAGTTTAGACTTATTTCCAACCAAAGGGGCAAAAAAAGGAATAGGGCTTTTTGCATCGGAAATCAAGTCTATTGAGCTTGCCGCGCAATAATCTCATATATAAAAACACTCCTTCGGGGGTGTTTTTATTTTATATCATTTTTTAACAGGAGGAAAAAGAAATGAAACTTTTTATCTCACAGCCCATGAGGGGCAGAACGGACGCGGAAATTCTTGCGGAAAGAAACGCTGCCATTGAAGCGGCAAAGAAGAAACTCGGAGACGACATTGAACCTATCGACTCATTTTTCGGGACAGCGCCGTCTGAAAAGAAACCGCTCTGGTTTCTCGCGAAGTCGATCGAGCTGCTTGCCGAAGCGGACGTGGTATATTTCTGCAGCGGCTGGGAAAGCGCTCGCGGCTGCAGGAACGCCTGTTTGCGGATCTGTAAATGCAACTACGGTTGATTTTAACGTATACATATGATATAATAAATGCCAAGTTGATATGTGCGGCAGGGAAGAGCGCCGCTTGATTTTTTGAAATATTAAGGTGAATTATGAACATAAACTATATCCACGAGCCGACCGATTTACAATGCGGTCAAGCCGTCCTTGCAATGCTGCTCGGAACGTCGGTCGAATATATATGCGAATATCTCGGAAACGAGCGCGAAACTGATCTTAAAGAAATGAAACGAACGCTGACCGAACACGGCGTAAAATTCTCGCACGAACGAAAACAGGCGCAGACTGTCGCAGACCTTCCGCGCTGTGCGCTTTTGAGCCTTGAAACACCGCGCTGCTGGCACTGGTCGCTTTATGCGGACGGAATTTTCTATGACCCCGAACACGGCGTCCTAACCGATTTCCCTCAGTCGGAACGGAAATTTTACTGGGAGATTTTTGGGGAGGCAAAATGATTTTGTCGGTAAATGAATAGACAGAAAAAGTTTTGCGATTTATTATGCTCTTTTTTCGGAAATTGCTCAGAGCCGGGTTATTGATGTTATATTTGATACAGCATACAGCAAAGGTGTGAAGCGGTAATCTAATATATAAATATCTGTAGGCTGCAGAATTTGATATCTTGCAATTTTTGTATTTGAGTGTTATACTAATAGCAAAGAAATATACGAAACGAGGAAAAGATATGATTTCTGCAACTTTGGCTATTCTTGAAACAGATGAACAACGTAATGAATTATCTGAAATATATGAAACAAACAAAAATAGATTTTACGCTATTGCTTTTGAGCATTTACATAATAAGAATGATGCAGAAGATGCTATTCAAGAATCATTTCTTAGAATTGCAAAAAATCCTGATAAGTTTTTCATGCTTAGTAATAATCAAAGAATAAACTATATATGTGTTATTGTAAGAAATGTTTCTGTTGATATTTTTAAGAAAAATGTAAAAAGTGAAGCCGATGAACTTTCAGAGGATTTAATGTTTAAAAATGATATTTCTCCGCTTGAAAATTCATTGTTAAATAAAATTTCACATGAAGAATTAATGGGTTTTATTAAAAATCTTCCGATTTTGCAGCGTAATGTTTTATTCTTAACTTGTTTATCGGAGCTTTCTATAGACGAGACCGCAAAAATACTTAAAATATCAAAAGCTGCTGTGAATCAAAGACTTTATTTAGCGAGAAAATCCATAAGGGAATATATCAAAGAAAGGAGCGAAAATAATGAATGAAAGTGTTCTAAAATCTATTCTTGATGAAATAGCAAGCCGCGAATGGGCGGAATATGCTAATGTTGGAGAACACGTTTTTTCAACAGGACATAACCGTTCTATGCAACGCATTTTTAAGTTGTATTGTAAGAATACAAGAAAATTACGTTTATATACATTCCAAAAATCAAAGACTTCGACTATTTTTACAAGAAAAAAATTGTTAATAGCGATTGTCGCAGTTTTCTTAGCACTCCTCACCGGATGCGCTGTTGCATACTTTATATCAAACGGTTTTC
>USOZ01000153.1 GCA_900556525.1 uncultured Oscillospiraceae bacterium
CTGAAAACGCGCAGAAATTCGTTTTCGCTGGCGGGAGTGTCACTTATTTTCGCGGCGAGAACATACTCGCCCTTGAACATCTCCGCAGCCGCATATTTCCCGACAACAGCTTCGGATTTCTTCACCAACTCGGACGGCAAATTGTACGCGCCGACTTCAACAATCTCGATGTCTTTTGCCGTGATTTCCTGTCCAATTTTCAAGTCGTTCTTCACGCGCACAATCCGCATTGTACTGCTCTTTGACGCATTAAAAAGCGGCGTAATCGCGAAGCAAATTATGAGCGCCAGCGCGATACAAATTACGCCCAAAACTGTTCTGTTTTTTAAGAATTTCATTGCCATATTCCTTTCAAAAAATGAGTCTTGAAGCCAAATATCCGATAAAAATAAACGGCACAAACGGCAAGGATTTACTTGCCGTCTTACCGTTAATTTTGCAGAGAATATATTTTCCTGCATAAAAAATAAGCATGGAAATCTGCGCGAAAAGGAGCAACGCGAAGCTGCCCCAAAGTCCACAAACCAAGCTCAATGCCGCAATCAGCTTGACATCACCGCCGCCGATTTTTCCCGTAGCGAGCGCCACGGAAAAAAATATAACGGCGACAATTATTCCCCACAAATTATCCAAACGGAAATTTATTACCGCTGTCAAAGCGATAATAACGCTTATCCAATTCGGAATCTCACGGGTTTTTATGTCCATGTATGAGCCTATTCCAAGCAAAAGTGAAATCGCGGCAAACTGCACCACAGAGCCGATCATCAGCCCTTGAAATTGAACATATCCTCGACCTTTTCGGTCACGGTCGGCATAATTGTGTCCCCGAAGAGCGCATACAGACCGCCGAGGAGCAGTGCGCCGATAACGACTGCGATCAGAATCTTGATACCGCTGTCAACAAAATTTTCGCCGCGCTTTTCCTGCATCAGCACCGCCGCACTAATTATCTTTGCCTTTATATTCTTAAAAAAGTTTCTCATAAAAAATCCTCCATATATTTTTTGTTTGGTTTACATTGACATCGTCGGAGCAGACTCACTCATCTGCTCCGACTGCTGAAAATTTGCGTTTGACTGCTCCTGAAGCTGAATAATCGCCTGCTTGTAAGCCTCTGAAACCGCATTGTTAAGCTGCTTTCTCAGCTCGGGAGTGGTGGGGAAGCACAGGTCGTGATACTCGCCGTCCTGCCCCTTGTACGAGGGCATGGAAACGAACAGCCCGTTCTTGCCCTCGACCATGCGGATATTTTTTACCGCAAAGCAGTCGTCAAGATTTGCTGACGCGATTGCCTTTACATTGCCCTCTCTGGGCGTTAAACTGTTGATCCTTACGTCAATTTTCATAAATTTCCTCCGATCCGCAAGCGGTTGCGGCTGCGCCGATAATGATCACGATTATAACGACCGTTAAAATGATTGACCCGTCATCTGATTCCTCATAGGCACATTCCGCGCTTGCAATAATTTCCGAATTATTTGTTGCTTCAGTGCCTTGCGGTCGTGCAAGAAACACGACCGCAATAAGCACCAGAAGCCACATCACGAACTTTTCCATTAGCCCTTGAAGTTGAACATGTCCTCGACCTTTTCGGTCACGGTCGGCATGATCGTATCGACGAACAGTGCATACAAACCGCCTAGCAGCAGCGCGCCGATAACGACCGCGATCAGAATCTTGATACCGCTGTCCACGAAATTCTCCGCACGGTTGGCGGCAAGCATGGTATTGCTGCGAACCGCAAGTCTGTACGCTGCCGCACGGGTTCTCTGAATTTTGCGGCATACCGCTGTCTTAACAAAAGTTACCACGCCAATGATCTTTGCCTTTGCACTCTTAAAAAAGTTTCTCATAAAAATGTCCTCCAAAAAATATTTTTTATTTATGCAAAAGCCGCGAATTTCTCCGCGGCTTTTTACATCTTCATTTCGGGCGAATAATCCTGTGATTGCTCGTTATCCTCGGACATTGCCTTGAGCTTCTCCCTCGCCCAATCGGGAATATGCTCGTCGGCGGCAATGCCGATAAAATCCTGACGGCAAAATTCTCCGCGCTCGCCGTCCGACAGAAAATGTCCGAACACCTTGCGACCGCTTGCCGTAGGGGAGCAGCCGAATCCGCCTGTCGCGTAGAACAACTGATTTTCCGGCGTCCGATATTCCTCTTTCAAGGATGTATCACGAAGAATTAGCAGCCTATTTGTGTAGTCCTGCGGCTCGTCTGACCGGACGATATGCTCTACGGAAAACAGATTTAATTCCGCATCCATTTTCCGGATATCGTCCGCCGCGCCGTCCACCAGACAGCTATGCGAGTTCAGTGCAAATTCGTAGTTTCTGCCGGTGTCGGGAATATTAAAGCGCTTTGCCCACTCGGTATTTCTGCTGTGAAATCTGCCGTCGCCCTTACGGTTCTGAATGGTGTTCGCGATTACCCACATAGTACGGTCGTAGCCGAATTCCTTGACGGTATTTTCTACGCAGTCCGAAGGGAGCGTCATATCGTCAAAGCGCTTTGCGATCTGTTCGTCAAGGAAATCCCTACAGCGGATATTCTCTTTTTTGCTTTCGCGCCAAGCGTCAAGCTCGCCGTTATGCCTTGCAGTTTCAGCCGAATATTTATACAGTGGTATCATCGAAATCCTCCCGTTCACACATAGGCGTTATCCCGCGCTCGGCAAGGAAGTTATACAAGAAAATTCGCCCCGCCTGAGTCCAACAAGTGTGCATAATCGCCTTGTCATCGCCGATCTGATATGTCTTGCTTTGCGTATAGCCGAGGTTAGCGTACTCCGCGTAAAGCACCCACGAATTTCTGATGGAATACTGAATCCCGTAATCATGCAGCATTTTGTTGAACGCAATGGCAGTCATGCCATAGTCCTTTGCGATCTGCGTTACGGGGACGGAATTCTTGCTCTGCAAAATGCGGTCATAATAATTCGCTTTTACCGAAAGGAAAGCGTTTTCTTCCTCGAGCTTTCTGCGCTTTTCCTGCTCGTCCGCAAGTGTGGTGAGCAGCTTTGCCAGCTCGCGCGGATCGCTCATGGTCTTGTGCAGGGTTTCCGCGGTGAAGTATGCACCGTGCTTTCGTAAGGAGGGGAGAACTTCGGATGTGACCCAACGCTTGAACTTTTTCGCGCTCGTCAGCTTGCTCGAAAGGATGAGGCTGTATAAGCCGCTCTCATTTATAATCGTTAGACCGCGTGGAGTTTCAAAACTGTCGTTTTGGCAGTTTTGCTTATCATCGCCATCCACATGCTTCTTGAGTGCGCCGAACGTATCGGTATAACCTAATTTTGAGGCAATATCTTTTCCCACAAACCACGGCTCTCCATCAATATTCAGCGTTCTGATCTCGCCGAATTCTTTATGCTTGAAAATGATAATTTTATTCTTCATCAGTTGCCACCTGCACTATTACGCGACCATCTTCTGCGAAAACCTCGAGAACGCTATTCTCGGGAATCCCCGCCTCATCAAGAAATTCTCTCGGAATTTTCAGTTCGTCGGAAGCGTCGCAGTCAATTGTCACCGTAACGCGGTCGTTCGGCACAAGCGCGAGTATGTCGCGTAGCTGCCCGGAAATTTTAATGTTTCCATTCTTCGTAATTCTGCTGCTAAATGTCACCATAATTCTGTTCCTCCAAAACGTCATTTTCTTGCAAACTTTCTTCCATAATATTGCGTCTTGTTTCGCTTTCTGTCAAGTTTTGCGCAGTGTTATTTTCATGATTTTTTTCGTATTCTCTGGTACTTTTAAAATTTTCCTGTTTTGCAATTTCTGCTTGATTAAAAGATTCAACTGAAGGCTCATTGTTTTCATTTCCAGCAAGTTCTGCATACTGAGGATACTCCTTTGGATTTTCTTCAGATTCTTTCGGGCAGTGAAGGTAAAGACACTGGGCGACCATACAATGAAGGAAGTGGAAGCCATGATATGGCACAATTCAACGATACCAAGGAAGCCTCAATGGGAAGAGATTCCAGACTGGAACGTAGCACCTCTGGATCTGATTCATTACCAATGGATGGAACTTCCGCCTCAGATGAGCAAGGCAATGGGTCAGGACAAAGTGAAGCTGTTTCAGCAGACTTGTCCAATTCCAATGGACAAATTTCCAAAGACATTAAGCCAGATGACAGCACCGGAAGCAATAGCACAGGCAGAGGAAATCTGCAAGCGGCAGAACTGGAAGAGGAATTACGCACAGCTCATGGCAGCACTGAACAATTACGAAATGGAACTTTCGTATCAGAGCTAACAAAAAAGGAAATGAAAGATGTCCGTTCTGAAGTAAAGAAAATCCTTGAAAATAAAAAGAAAGGAGAGGAATGGACATCTAGTGAACTTGCCCTTGCCCGGCTTTATGAGGGCGGTGGCGGACTTAAAGAGAAGGACGCAACATCAAATGAAATCTTAAACGCATACTACACGCCTTATAAAATTATTGATGCAGTCTGGAAACTTGCGGATTCATACGCACCTAATGCCGTTACAGTTCTTGAGCCAAGTTCAGGAATCGGGCGATTTGCGGATAACCGTTTACACAATGAGTTTACACTTCGGGAACTTGATGAAACTTCATCAAAACTTGCAAAAGTTCTGCACCCGGATGCAACTGTAATTCCCGGAGCATTCCAGGCACAGTTCTTTGATGAGACAGGACGTGTTAAAAAAGAAAACTACGAGCTTCCAAAATATGACCTTGTAATCGGAAATCCGCCATACGGCGAAAACAAAAACGAATGGACTGGACGAGGTGAAGGAAGCGAACATACCCGATACGACCAGTATTTCATTGAAAAAGCCCTTGATTCATTAAAGGATGAAAACTCTGTCTTAGCCTTTGTAATTCCAAGCGGCACTTTAAATAGCGGCGTAAACCGAGGAAAGGAACTCATCGCTTCTAAAGGCGTTTTAGTTGATGCCTACAGACTTCCGAACAACGCATTCCCTACAACACAGGTTGGAACTGCCATTGTAATTT
>USOZ01000154.1 GCA_900556525.1 uncultured Oscillospiraceae bacterium
GAATCGCCCGACGGCTGGGTCATAAAATCGTCCGCCATTGAATGAATTATCACGGTTCTTCCGATAATCTCGCGAATTGAAAATCGGCAGGTAAGAAAAACCATGAAAGCATAGCCACGATTTCCGAAAAGCGGCGGCATATCACCGCTGTGATACGGGTGGAGCGTTTTCATGGGATTATAGTGACCTCCCGAATCGGCAAACGGATCCTTTTCATTTCCGCAGCAACGCCCGCCCTCGTGAATATGAAATCCAAAAACAGGATATGGATATTTTCCGCTGCATTCGGGCAGACCGCAGACCTCAGCCGCGGCGAGAACACCGCCGTCAGCTTCATAAAAACTTATTCTTCCTTTTATTTTGGGATATTTTTCGCTTCCGACGATCTCCGCATAAGCACACGGTTCGCCGCGCAGAATGTTAAGATAAGTACATTTTTTCACTTTCACACCTCCCATAAAAATATATGCTCGGTGCGTGAAAATGTGAAAAACACGCCATGAACGAATCACGGCGTGTTTATCGTGTGGAATTCACTCTTCCATCTGTTTTCCGAAATACATTGCCGCTGCCTGAACAAGGGCAAGCTGCTCGGGAGTGGCATACTCGTTCCCGTCGCTCGAAAGCATCATAACTGCGCCGTTTACATCGCCCTGAGAAACAATAGGCGTGCAGGCAATGGCGTACTTATCGATCCCCTCGATCGGGTTAAGGCGCTTATCCTCGAAAGTCCGATAAACATGAGATTTTCTCTGTTCAATAAGGTCTTCTAGCGAGCTTGAAACGCGTCTTTCGAGAATTTCCTTTTTCTGCATTCCCGAAGCCGCAATAACATGATCGCGGTCGCATATAGCCGCCGGGCAGCCGCCTATCTTGGCGAGAACTTCCGCATACTGCGCGGCGGTATCGGTAATTTCTCCGACGGGAGAATATTTTTTGAAAATCACTTCCCCCTCGGGGCTGGTGAAAATCTCAAGCGGGTCGCCCTCGCTGAACACATTGACACGGATAACCTTGTCCCTTTTGTTGGAACTCTTCTGGGTGACCGTCTGTTCGATATTAGCCGTGTCAGGATTAAAATTTGCGGTAATTCCTTTTTGCGGTTCAAGCCGCAGCAGCGCGTCAATGTTTGACTTGAGCGCTATCTCGATTCTGTCCTCATAGACTAGTATCTTTTCTATTATCACTTCAAGGTCGGCGCGGCTTAGCGAGTCTTTTTCTATAATGTCGTTAAAAATATCGAATGCCGTTTTCGCCGTACGGTTTATACGCACCGTCGCGCTCTGCTTTTCGGCGATAAGCTGTATCTGACTTTCGAGTGAATCTATCTGCCTTGCTAGTTCATCAAGCATTTCACCGTAAGTCTCGTCATATAATGCCTCATTTTCGGGATTACGGGCTATTTCCTTTATCTTCTGCCGCGCCAGAAGCTTCATTTCATTCTTTGAATTCTCTATTCTGTCACGAAGCAGTTCAACGGTCGATTTCGTCTGAACAGTTTCAATTTTTTCTTCTTTAAGCGCTTCATCAAGCTGTTTAAGCATCTCCTGCGAGTTGTCGCGCACCATTCTGATATATGCTTTCAGCGCTTCGTCAAGCACCGCGCATTTTGTATGATGAGATGTGCAGCCCTGTAAACCGCGCCTGTGATAGCTGCCGCAAGTGTAGGCAGGTTCGCGCTTCGGATTGCTTATCGAAAACATCGGAGCGCCGCAATCCCCGCAGAAAATAAAGCCCGAATACACATTGTCGTATTTCTTTACGCCGCGATAATGTCCTACGCTTCTGCTTTCGAGCTGCTTCTGTACAGTGCTGAAAAGCCTATAGTCCACTATCGGCTCATGGTGATTTTCAAAAACAATATGCTCGCTTTCGTCTGTTTTTAAATCAGCGCCGTTTATCTTGCGGCGCTTGTATTTCGCCTGTCGGAATGTTCCGATATAGAAATCGTTGCAAAGTATTTCCGAAACCGACACAATGCTCCATGCCGACTTTGCGCGCTGTCTGACTTCTTCACCCTCTGCAATGCGCCGCTGTTCTTCGTGCATTCGAGGCGTGGGAATGTTGCTTTCTGTAAGGTAATTGGCTATTTTTCGATAACCGTTTCCCTCAGAATACATCTGAAATATTTTTCTGACGACCTCCGCACATTCTTCCTCGATCTTAATTGTCGGATTCTTACCGCTTATCAACCTATAACCATAGGGAACTGCGCAAAGCCACTTCCCCTCCTGCTGACGGTTCTGAATAACGCTCTTGACTTTTTTGCTGGCGTCGGTTACGGGCATTTCGTTTATCAGAAAACGGAACTGAATCTGCACCCAGTCGTCACAAGTAGGATAATCAATCCCGTCGCCTATTGCTATTATGCGGACACCGCTGTCGCGGAGATCCTCCAACTCCACAAGCCCCTTGCTGTTACGGCGGGAAAAACGGCTGAAATCCTTGACAATAAGTATCCTGTGTTCGCCGCTCAGCAATTTGCGGCGCATTATTTGGTAAAATTCACGCTGTTCAAATGTGTATCCCGAACGGTCTCTGTCGGCATAGAACGTCAGCTCCGCTCCGGGAAACTTCGTGCGGACATATTCTTCAATAATTGCTTTCTGATTTTCGATCGACGTGTTATCCCTGTCAAGTTCCTCATCGACCGATATACGGCAGTAGCCGGCTATGCTGAGTTTTTCCAATGTAATTCTCTCCATTCGGTATAATCATATTCAATATTGTAACACAAAAAAGAGATAAATGCAATACCAAAAGAAAAAATATGTGTTTTAAAAAAGCTATGGAAAGGTGATTTTACCCTAAATAACTATTTTCCGACATTCTGTGTCATCTCCTTGATAAGCGCACAAAAAGGAGCAGCCACGGCGGGTGCTCCTTTGGTGTGTTAAATTGCTCAACTTATTGGAAGTTTAGATTCTTGAAATTATTTCAATGGTCTCATTGATAATGCTCTCAAGTTCCTTAGCACCATCAATCACATAATCGCAAGTTGACAAATGATTTTTCGCCATCTGAATATAGGCTATTCTTGCACATTTTAAATATGTATCCATTTCATTGCAAATTTCATCTGACGTAGCATATTTCATATCTCTAAGAACTCTTCGAGCCATTGCTATATCTAATGGTGTATCAATAAATATGCAACAATCCAAATAAGGTTTTATCATCTGATGTTGGTATGCAAATGGATAGTCCAACAGTAAACAGTCATATTCACCACTGCGGATTATTTTATCAATATCAGTTTTTAACGGCGATAAGTCCCATACATGAACATCTGCTCCTTCTGACACCCATTTTGAAAAATCTTCGACTTCTCCTTCAAATGAGTAGTTATCAAAGTGAAGTGATGCTGTTCTTGGAAGCCTATCTTTAACTGCATTTACGACTGTTGTCTTTCCGCCTGCTGTCACGGCTCCAATAGCTATTATTTTCATTATATTCTCCTACAAATCCCGATTTAACGGGCAGTCCGCCCACCCTCTTAAACTCATTATACCACGCATTTGCACATATTTCAACTTTTTTCAATCCCAATCGGTTTGCTGCTGCATAAATACAAAAGCAATTAAAATTTCTCGGCAGGCGCTGTGTTTTTGTCAAATAAAATATGAAATTCCGCCGAAATTTTAGGCAACGGCAAGCGGTATTTCTCCGCAAGTGCGGGACCGCAGGCGTTTGAACCAACACCCGCCATCATGCTGTCAATGCAGACAATGCTGCTGCCGCATTTTTCAAGTTCAAAGTTATGACGCTTTTCGGCAAGCTCCTCTTCCGTATATTCCGAAGCATTAAAAGAAAAATCATTTCTTGCGGTAAATTTCACACTTATTTTTCCGTCCGTTATGAGCATATATTTGCAGCCGAAATGCGAGCCGTTTTCCTGCGGACGTATATAATCTTCATGAAGCTCGCTTATTCTAGCCGAAAAATTTCCGATATAGTCGGCGTGGTGCTTATCGCAGTAGCTTTCGTATGGACCATAGCCAAAATAGTCAACCCTGTCAAATTCTTTAGGCATAAAAAGCCTTATTCCGAAGCGCGGCAGGAACGTCACCTTGTTTGAAAATTCAGCCTCACATTTTATATCAAGCCCGTTTGCGGAAATTGCATACTTTACATCCATATACGCGAACGGCTGATGAATACTCCAACCGAACGACTGACGAAGCGAAATTTCAGCGCCGTAAACCGTTTTTTCTGCCGTTACTCCATAGTTTCTGACCGTGTGGTCGTTGAGGTGCGCTCTATACCAGTCGCCTTTCATAACGTCATTATCAACAGGTGCGCGGAAGAAGTTGAAGTACAGCGGTTTTTCAAGCAGCTCCTTACCTCCGAATTTTATCGAATCGAACACCGAAAGTCGTTTGTTGAAACGATAAGCTGTTTTGCCGAGCTTTATATTGACAAATAAAGGCGCGTCCTCAATATCAGCTTCAGAGCCGTTTTTCGGCTTATTCTCCGACTTTACACCATCACAGAGCTTTAATTGGTCAAAGCAGACCTCGTAACCCTTTTCGCAGTATGAAGTATCGGTCTTAGACGTGAAAATGAAGCGAATATAGCTTTCCTCGCTGCGCTTTCCCGCAGCTTCCGGAATATAAACTTCAGCCGTTCCCATTTGCGAAAGTTTGAAATCCACTTTGCCTACTGCCGAAACTCCGCCATCAAATGTAATCTCATAGCGGCAGTCCAACAATTCATCAGCCCGAGCAAATTCAAGATAACTTCTGAAAATGAACTTGCCGTTTTCGCCCTTTTCAACGCGAACGGGACGGTACACCTGCTTCACCTCGAGAAGCCCAGTATGCGGAGTTCTATCGGGGTATGTCAATGCGTCCATGCAGAAGTTCCCGTCGTTGTGTTTTTCGCCGAAATCGCCGCCGTAGCCGTATTTTTCTCTGCCGTCAGCGGTCGTTCCGAGAGAACAGGCGTGAAGAAGGAAGAGCACCGCCCGCTTGTGCTTTGC
>USOZ01000155.1 GCA_900556525.1 uncultured Oscillospiraceae bacterium
GGAGGCTCAGCGCGTCGGCGTGCCGTATCTTTTCTCGGATTTCAAGAAAAAAGATGGCTATAAGCGGTCGATACAGCTTTCGGCGCAGTACGGACTGTACCGTCAGAACTACTGCGGCTGTTCGTTCAGCAAGGCTGAAGCCTTAATGAAGCGCTGATAAATCGCGGTACGCATATTTCTTGCATATTTTCCGCAGGGTTCGTCAAATTCATGAAAAAACTATAAAAAAATAGTTGCTTTTGACGATTTTACGGATTTTTTTACTTTTTAGCTCCAAAAACTTGAACGAAAAACCATAATATGTTAAAATAAAAGGTATAGGCAGATTTTGGCTTACCTATATGAAATGTATCGGACGAAAGGATTGACGTAACTATGATAACCTTTGATTATAACAAATGCGTGGGCTGTAACACCTGTGTGCGTGTGTGTCCCGCTCCTGAGGCTAACTCGGTTTCAGTCCGTCCCGACGGCTCGATCTTCATTATAGTAAACGACGATAAGTGCATCAAATGTGGAAAATGCACAAAGGTCTGCGACCATCACGCGCGCGGTTACACCGACGATACGGAGCGTTTTCTTGACGACCTGAAAAGCGGAGTTCCGATAATCATTATCGCCGCGCCCGCGATAAAAGTCGCTTTCGACGGCTCGTGGCGTCATGTGCTTACGCAGCTGAGAAAAATGGGCGCTGCGAAAATACTCGACGTAAGCTACGGAGCCGATATATGTACTTGGGCGCACCTGCGTTATCTTGAAAAAAATCCTGGCAAAAAGGTGATTTCTCAGCCCTGCGCAGCAATAGTGAATTACGCGCAGAAATACAATCACGACCTGCTCAAAAATATGTCGCCCGTGCAAAGCCCCATGGTCTGTACGGCGATTTATGCAAAAAAATATATGGGGCTTTCATCCTATAAAATTGCCGCGCTCTCGCCGTGCATTGCCAAAAAAGACGAATTTGTACAGACGGGAACGATCGATTACAACGTAACGTTTGATCACCTCAGAAATCAAATCAAAAACGGCAGCGGCGACATCTGCGCCCTCAAGAATGTCATCGACAATCACAAAAACCCTTTTTGTCAGTTCACTTTCGACAGCGAAACAGGCATTGTCGGTTCAATTTATCCACGTCCTGCGGGACTTAAAACAAACCTGCTGCTGCATAATCCCGACTTGAACGTTATCAACTCCGAGGGTATCGACAAGGTTTATCCCGAACTTGACGAATATGCGCGCGAGAAGGATTCGGCAAGACCCGATGTGTTTGACGTTCTCTCGTGCGAATGCGGCTGCAATACCGGTCCCGGAGTCGGAACAAATTACAGCGTTTTCCATATCCAGACCACAATGAGCACCATTGAAAATTACAATATAAAAAAACGTCGTAAAGTTGACCCGTTCACCAAAAAAGACAAACAGTTCATGGCTTTCGACAAGCAGCTTCGACTTGAAGATTTTCTGCGTACATACACAGCGGAAAATGTTACTTCGGCGAAACCGACAGAAGCGCAGATCAACGACGTTTTCCTCAGTCTTGGAAAGAAAACCGAGAACGACCGCAAATTCAACTGTCACGCGTGCGGCTTTAAAACCTGCCGCGACATGGCGATTGCCATTTGCAAAGGTGCAAGCACCCCCGCAAACTGCGTTCATTTCTCAAAGCAAATTGCCGACCAGCGACAGCTGCGAATTGAGGAGATAAACGCAAGCATTGTCAATACGAATAACGACCTCAGAGACGTTACTCAGACGCTGATGAAAAATATTTCGCAGGTCGAGCAGCAGGCTGACCGTATCGACTCGCTTAGCGAAAACAACTCAGAGGGTATCGAATCGCTTCTTCACGAGCTTAACGGAATTTCGCAGCTTTGCGAAAATATCACGGAAGCGGTTGCGGGAATTTCCGAAAGCGTCGAACAGTACATAAAAATGAACGACGAAATCGCAACGATTGCAAAACAGACCAATATACTCGCGCTTAATGCGTCGGTCGAAGCGGCAAGAGCAGGCGAAGCGGGAAAGGGATTTGCTGTCGTTGCAAACGAAGTTCGCACTCTCGCGAACCACTCCGCGGATACAGTTCAGCTCTCCGAAACGTATAACCGTCAGGTTGCCGACCGCATAGCAAATATCCGCACAGTTATCGGCTCGATAAATACTGCTGTAGATTCATTCCGCAGCACAGCCGAGAAGCTGAACGTGAACATTTCCGACACTCGCGTTTGCGGAAAGGACATCGGCGCGTACATGAACGACGTAACATCAGTTGCCGACCACGTTCAGGCACTTATTGAAACCACGCAGCAGGTGTTGAATTCGGATAAATAAAGCATACGGTCGCCTCTAAAAACCTCGTTTGAGTGAAAATGTGTATAGCGCACCACCTGCTTCTGTCAACAAGCGAAATTTCTGATGTGACGGCGTCCATGCCGTCACTTGGTTATTTCGCTGTGCAACATCGTGTTGCACCTCCTCGTAAGGCATACAGCCTTACTTCGTCGGCTTTCCTCGCATTCGGCGCACTCTACCCATTTTCCCTTTTCAAACCGATTTTTAGAGGTTCCCTATTGAAATTTTATGCGGAATGTGATATTCTTAGTGAGATAGTGTAGAAGAAAAGAGAATACAATTCCCGATAAGATAAGGAGAAAAAATGTACAAGTTATTCATAGTTGAGGACGACGCCGGAATATCCGAAGCGATAAAAGTTCAAGCGGAAATGTGGAATTTAGAAGTGCGCTGCGCGGAGAATTTTCGCAATGTTTTGTCGGAGTTTGCCGACTTTTCGCCGCATATAGTGCTTATGGATATTTCGCTGCCTTTCTTTAACGGTTACCATTGGTGCAGTGAAATTCGGCGGGTCTCAAAAGTTCCGATCATTTTTATTTCATCTGCTTCCGACAACATGAACATGGTCATGGCGATGAATATGGGCGCGGACGATTTTATTGCAAAGCCGTTTGACGGGAATGTACTTATGGCAAAGCTGCAGGCAATGCTCAGGCGCACATATGATTTCGCCTCGTCTGTGCCGGTTATCGAGCACCGCGGCGCAATACTCAACACGGGCGAAAATACGCTTATCTATAACGGCGATAAAATCGCGCTGTCAAAAAATGAGTATCGGATCATGCTTGTTCTCATGAAAAACAAGGGTAAAACGGTCAGCCGAGAAAAGCTCATGCAGCAGCTCTGGGAAACGGACAGCTTCGTCGACGAAAACACGCTTTCGGTCAACGTCAACCGACTGCGCAGGCGGCTTGAGGCGGTGGGACTTGATAACTTTATCGTAACAAAATTCGGCATAGGTTACATGATAGAGGGATAATATGAAGTTATTTCTGAAATATCTGAAACAGCGGCGGCGCGTGATTATTGCCGCAGCGGTTTTCTTTATAATATTTACCGTTTCATTCGCGCTCTATGAGCTTCCCGTTGAGGCGGTACTTTACCCGACAATTTTGTGCTTTTTTATTGGGATCTTTTGTGTCGTTTCGGGATTTATCAGAGCAAAGCATAGGCACGAAATTCTCGGACGCATAAGGAGTCTGACGGATATATCGGATGAGAAGTTTCCGCGGGAAGAAAGTATTGATGACGAGGACTACCGCGAAATCATACGCCGATTGAGCGCGGAATTTTTCGATTACAGGACCGAAAACGCAAAAAAACACACGGACATGACCGACTATTATACCGTTTGGGTTCATCAGATCAAAACGCCGATAGCGGCAATGAAACTGAACTTGCAGAACGAGGATTCGCCGCTTTCGCGAAAGCTGTCCGCCGACCTTTTCAGAATCGAGCAGTACGTCGAAATGGTTTTGACATTTTTGCGGCTGAATTCGGGCAGCACGGATTATGTGATAAAAGAATATCCGCTTGATTCCATAATAAAACAGTCGGTGAAGAAATTCGCAGGTGAATTTATCAGCCGAAAGATAAGTCTTGTGTATGAGCCGACGGATTATAAGGTCGTTACTGACGAAAAGTGGCTTTCTTTTGTGATCGAACAAGTGCTTTCCAACGCGCTGAAATATACGCCGAGCGGCAGCATTGAAATAAGCTGTGACGGCGGCAGGCTTATTATAAAGGATACGGGAATAGGCATTGCCGCTGAAGATATTCCGCGCATTTTTGAGAACGGCTACACGGGCTATAACGGAAGAACCGACAAAAAGGCGAGCGGTATCGGACTTTACCTCTGCAAGCGTATCTGCAATAACCTCGGACACGGCATTTCCGCGCAGTCTGCGGTTGACGAGGGAACGGCGATAACTATCGACCTCGCGCGTGAAAAAGTCGGGGTCGAGTGATTTCTTACAAAACTGTTAGATTTGAGGCGGGATTTGTAAGCCGATTCTATGGCGATACAGGTCCCGCTGATGCTATACTAGGGAAGTACAGAAATCATAAAGGAGGATTTTGTTGTGAGCATTTTAAGAGTAAGCTCGGTACAGAAAATTTACACGACGCGTTTCGGCGGAAATAAGGTGGAGGCGCTGAAAAGCGTTTCATTCGAGGTCGATCAAGGCGAATATGTCGCTATCATGGGAGAATCGGGTTCGGGGAAAACGACGCTGATGAATATTCTCGCCGCGCTCGATAAACAGACGTCGGGTTCGGTAGTTCTCGACGGGAACGACCTCTCGAAGATAAAGGAATCGCAAATGGCGGCTTTTCGCCGTGATAACCTCGGATTTGTTTTTCAGGAATTCAACCTGCTCGATACCTTTTCGATCGAGGATAACATTTATCTGCCGCTCGTGCTTTCGGGAAAAAGCTATAACGAAATGAAGCAGCGCCTTGAGCCTATCGCGCGGCAGCTTGGCATAAACGAAATACTCAAAAAATATCCTTATGAGGTTTCGGGCGGACAGAAGCAGCGGGCGGCTGTTGCGAGAGCGCTTATTACAGCGCCGAAGCTGATTTTGGCGGACGAACCCACGGGAGCGCTGGACTCAAA